>JBFKUL010000065.1:0-13037 GCA_041635755.1 Burkholderiales bacterium
CGTCTTCCATCTCCTTGGCGCTTGGCAGCCCGTCGCTTCGCCCTTGCGCGAAGAGCGCGCCGGGCGCCGCCACGGCGGCCCACAGCAGCCCGATCGCCAGGCGCCCGCGCGCCCGGCCCCGCCCAAACCCATGGATTGTGTTGCCCATCGCCGCCCCGCCCCCCTGGTGTTCTTCTTGTCGGCTTGCGGCCGCTGAGAACGGCGGGGATTCTGTGTGAGCGGAGTTCGGGCGTCAACAACCCCCGCCTTCGGGATTGTCATCAAACGCCGAGAGCCGGTTTAGTGCGAACGGACTGCGCGTCCGCCCCGCTCAGGTGGCGCTACGCTCCGGGCGCGCTCAGGCCGCGACCAGCTCCGCCTTCAGGCTCTCGAGATAGTCTTCGTAGCCGCCGCGGTGATCGATGACCGTCGCCGGGCCGCCCTGCTCGCCGGGCTTGAGCTCGAGGATGCGCGTGGCGAGCGAGGAGACGAACTCGCGATCGTGCGACACGAACACCAGCGTGCCGGTGTACTTGTCGAGCGCGGTGTTGAGCGACTCGATCGATTCCATGTCGAGGTGGTTGGTCGGCTCATCGAGCAGCATCACGTTGGGCATCGACAGGATGAGCTTGCCGATCACCATGCGCTGCTCCTCGCCGCCGGAGAGCACCTTGACCGATTTCTTCTGGTCGTCGCCCGTGAAGAGCAGCTGCCCGAGCGTGGCGCGCACGACCTGATCGTCGTCGCCCTTGTCGGCGCGGCGCCAGCGCCCCATCCACTCGGCGAGCAGCTCGTCGCTCGCGAACTCCCCGGCATGATCCTGCGCCCAATACCCTGGGCGCGCTTTCTCGGCCCACTTCACCGCGCCCGCATCGGGCTTGAGCCGGCCCGGCTCACGGTCGGGCAGCAGGCAGCGCAGCAGCGTGCTCTTGCCCACGCCGTTCGGTCCGATGATGACGACTTTCTCGCCCGCCTCGATCGACAAATCGAGTCCTTTGAAGAGCGGCTTGCCCTTCTCGTAGCCCTTGGCGAGCCCCTTCGCTTCGAGCGCCAGGCGATGGAGCTTTTCCTTGTCGTCGACCAGCAGGCGAATGAACGGGTACTGGCGGCTCGAGGGCTTGACGTCCTCGACCTTCAGCTTTTCGATCTGCTTCATGCGCGAGGTGGCCTGGCGCGCCTTGGCCTTGTGGGCGCGAAAGCGCCGCACGAAATCCTCGAGATCCGCGATGCGGTCCTTGGCGCGGGCGTTCTTGTTCTCCAGCTGCTGCCTGGCGAGCGTCACCGCCTCCATGTAATCGTCGTAGCTGCCGGGGTAGACGCGGATGTTGCCGTAGTCGACGTCGGCCATGTGCGTGCACACGCTCGAGAGAAAGTGCCTGTCGTGCGAGATGATCACCATCGTGCTGGTGCGCTTATTGAGCACGTCCTCGAGCCAGCGGATGCTGTGGATGTCGAGGTTGTTGGTCGGCTCATCGAGCAGCAGGATGTCGGGGTCGCCGAACAGCGCCTGCGCAAGCAGCACGCGCAGCTTCCAGCCCGGCGCCACCGCGCTCATCGGCCCGTCGTGCTGCGCGGCCGGCACCCCGAGGCCGAGCAGCAGCTCGCCCGCGCGCGCCTCCGAGGTATAGCCGCCGTACTCGGCGTACTTCGCTTCGAGCTCGGCCGCGTGCAGGAACTCCTCCTCGCCCGCCTCCGGATTCGCGTAGATTGCGTCGCGCTCGTTCATCGCGGCCCACATCTCGGCGTGGCCCATCATCACCACGTCGAGCACGCGCTCGGCTTCGTAGGCGAACTGGTCCTGGCGCAGCCTGCCGACGCGCTCGTTGGCGTCGATCGCCACGCTGCCCGCGGTGGGCTCGAGCTCGCCGCCGAGGATTTTCATGAAGGTCGACTTGCCGCAGCCGTTGGCGCCGATGAGGCCGTAGCGGTTGCCGCCGCCGAACTTCACGGAGACGTTCTCGAACAGGGGCTTGGCCCCGTACTGCATGGCGATGCCGGAGGTGACGATCACGGGATGTCCAGAAACAAAAAAAGCCGGCCGCAGCCAGCTTCGAGGTTCAAAGAAAGCGCTTCGAGGGGCCGCATTGTACCAGCCTGCCCCGCTTTTCCCGGGCGAGGGCCGCCGCCTAGGACGACACGGCGCCCGCCGAGAGCTCGCGTAGCCGCAGCGTACGTGCGCGCCAGCCCGCCGCACCCGCGCCCACGCCGGCCGCGGCGGCGATGAGGAAAGGCAGCGCGTAGCTTCCGGTGAGGTCGTACAGAATTCCGGCGAGCCAGGGACCGAGCGCGCTGCCCACGGCGCTGCCCATCAGGCCCACGCCGACGATGGCGCCGAAATGCGGGCCGCTGAAACGATCGCTCACCATCGCCGGGATGAGCGAAGCGGTCGCCGAGTAGCCCACCCCGAGCAGCACCGCGTAGCCGTAGGCGCCCCAGCGCGTGGGCTGGGCGCCGAGCGCCCAGAGCGCCGCGATGCTCGCCACCATGATCGCGATGCCGACGACGTACACCAGCTCGCGCTCGATGCGATCCGAGAGCCAGCCCCCGCCGGTCTTGCCAAAGATGCTCGCCACGCCGACCACGCCGACCACCGAGGCGGCGACGATCGCAGCGAGACCGTGATCGACCAGGTAAGCGACCTGGTGCACGTGCATCGTCTGCGAGCACACGTTGCCAAAGAAAAACGCCGCGAGCAGCAGCCAGAAGGGCGTGGTGCGCATCGCTTCGGCGAGGTTCATGGCGTGCGAGGCAAGCTGCGGCCGCGCCGGGGCGCTCGCCGCGCCCGCACGCGCCTCCGCGTCACCCGTGGCGCCGCGCGGCTCGCGCATGAGCCACAGCGACGAGGGCACGATCCACAGCACACTGATGAGCCCCAATACCTGAAAAGCGACGCGCCAGCCGAAGGCATCGATGAGCAGCTGGCACAGCGGCACCACGAGCAGCATCCCCACGCCCACGCCCGAGCTGACGATGCCCATCGCGAGTCCCAGGCGATCCTGGAAATCGCGCTGCACCTGGACGAGCGCCGGGATCCAGCCCGCGGCCGCCACCGCGAGCGCGGTCAGCACCCCGAAGCCGAGGTAGAGCTGCGTGGGTGTTGAGATGAAGCTGTCGGCAAAGAGCGTGAGCCCCATCGCCACGCCGCCCGCCGCCGTCACGCGCATCGGCTTGAAGCGCGTGCACAGCGCGCCGATCAGCGGGTTGACGCCGCCGTGCACCAGCGTGAACACCGAGAACGCACCCGCCAGCACCGAGCGGCTCCAGCCGAACTCGTTCAGCAACGCGACCAGAATGACGCTGTAGGAGTACCAGATGCCGTAGGCGAGCGCGAGCGTGAGCGCAATCACCCCGAGCGCCGCGTAGCGTCGCGAGGGGCTCAAGCGCCGAGCCCTTTAAGAATGCGACGGTGGGCGCCGCGCGCGCGGCTCAGCGCTTGAAGCGCTTGCAGTCGGCTTCCTGTTTCTTGCAGGCGTCCTGGCAGGCCTGCGCGGTTTCGTTGTCGATCGAGGTCTTGCGGCATTGCTTGATGCAGGTCACCAGCTTCGCTTCGCACGAGGGCGCCTCGGGCTCGCTCCAGATCGCCTTGTACACGTAATAGCCGATGCCTCCGGCGACGGCAAGAATCAGCAGCAGCCCGAGCGCACTCTGGCCGCGTTGCGCGTGCGCGATCGCTTGCCGCATCGGTGCCCCCTTCTCGAGCCGTGGTGCCTGCGCGAGTATACGGCCGCCCCCGCGCGGCGCGCTCCACGGGGTTTCGCATTAGGCGCGAGCGCAGCCGGCGTATCGACTTTACAATGGAGGCCTCACCCGCGGGCGGCCGCCAGGATGGCGATGAACAACGCGACCCTCGATGTCGAACGATCGAAGTGCCCTTCCGCCGCGCGGCGCCGCGGCGCGCTGCAACGCGATGGGGGGGCGCTCGGCTGATGCAGCCCGACGAGCACCGGCGCCCCGAGCCCGGCCCACGCGAGGGCATCCACCGGGCGGATGTCGAGCGCACCTACCGCACATATGCGCCGGTCTACGACGTGCTCTTCGGCCCCACGCTCGATGCCGGGCGCAGCGCCATGGCGCGCGCGGTGTCGGAGCTGCGGCCCGCGCGCATCCTCGAGGTGGGGGTGGGCACGGGCCTCACGCTGCACCGCTACCCGACCCAATCGACGATCACCGGCATCGACGTCTCGGCCGACATGCTGCGCGTGGCCGCCGGGCGTGTGAACGGCGCCCATTCGCACCGCATCGCGCTGCACGAAATGGACGCCGAAGCGATGGACTTCGCCGACGACGCCTTCGACTGCGTCACGCTGCCCTACGTGCTCTCGGTCACCCCGCACCCGGGGCGCCTGATCGCCGAGGTGCGGCGCGTGTGCCGCAAGGGCGGCGACATCCTGATCCTGAATCACTTCAGCGGCGGGCGCTTCTGGCGGCCGCTCGAGCGCGCGCTGCGCCCGCTCGCGGCGAGGATCGGCTTTCGGTCAGAGTTCAGCTTCGAGCATCACGTGGCCGCGCACGACTGGACGGTCCTTTCCGCCAAAAGCGCCAACCTGCTCGCGCTGTCCAAGTTGGTGCACGTGCGCAACGGCTAGGCGCGCGCCGGGCCCGACCCGGCGAGCGGCGGCGCAGCAACGGGGCCTAAGTCCCCGCTTTCCCTACGCTGCCGTCGCGCCCTTCGCCTTCAGCACCTGCCAAACCTTCTCCGGCGTGATCGGGATGTCGATGTGCGTCACCCCGAGGTGCGAGAGCGCATCCACCACCGCATTGGCGATGGCGGGGGGCGCGCCGACCGTCGCTGACTCGCCCACGCCTTTAGCACCGAACGGGTGATGCGGCGAAGGCGTGATGGTCTTGTCCGTTTCCCAGTTAGGCGACTCCAGCGAAGTGGGCACGTAGTAGTCGATGAAACTGCCGCCAGTGATGTTGCCTTCCTCGTCGTAGCTGATCTCCTCGTACAACGCTGGCGCGAGGCCCTGGTTGAGGCCGCCGTGGATCTGACCGTCGACGATCATTGGATTGATGATGTTGCCGCAGTCGTCCACCGCAACGAAGCGCCGTACCTTCACCGCTCCGGTGCCTGAATCGATATCGACTACGCAAATGTAGCTGCCGAACGGGAAGGTGAGGTTGGGCGGATCGTAGTAATGGGTCGCCTCCAATCCCGCCTCCATGCCCTGCGGGAAATTGGTATAGGCGGCGAATGCGCACTCCTGAATGGTCTTCGACTTCTGCGGCGCACCCTTGACGGAGAACTTGCCCGGCTCCCATTCCAGGTCCTCCTCCTTCACCTCGAGCAGGTGCGCGGCAAGTTTTCTCGCTTTGTCACGGATCTTGCGCGCCGCCAGCGCAGCGGCCGCGCCCGACGTGGGCGTCGAGCGACTGGCATAGGTGCCCAGACCGTAGGGCGCAGTGTCGGTGTCGCCCTCTTCCACCTGCACGTCGGAAGCCGGAAGCCCGAGCTCCTCGGCCACGATCTGCGCGTAGGTGGTCTCGTGCCCCTGGCCCTGACTCTTGGTACCAAAGCGCGCGATCGCCTTGCCGGTGGGGTGTACGCGGATCTCGGCCGAGTCGAACATCTTGATGCCGAGGATGTCGAAGTCGCGCGACGGGCCTGCGCCAACGACCTCGGTAAAGCTCGAGATGCCGATCCCCATCAGCTCACCCTTC
This sequence comes from Burkholderiales bacterium, assembly GCA_041635755.1. Taxonomy (GTDB): domain Bacteria; phylum Pseudomonadota; class Gammaproteobacteria; order Burkholderiales; family SG8-39; genus JBFKUL01. Next base: position 5,641 of record JBFKUL010000065.1, read on the forward strand.
TTGCGCTTCTCGAGCTGCTCCTTCCTGAGTGCGTCGTAGCCGATGATGTCCATCGCTTTCTTCAGCGCAGGCGCGTAGTTGCCACTGTCGTACTCCCAGCCCAGCACCGACTTGTACGGAAACTGCTCCGGCTTGATGAAGTTTTTCATGCGCAGGGTGGCCGGGTCCATGCCGAGCTTGCGCGCGAGCGAATCCGTGATGCGCTCGATGGCGTGCACCGCCTCGGTGACGCGGAACGAGCAACGATAGGCGACGCCGCCGGGGGGCTTGTTGGTGTACACCGCATCGACCTCGCAGAACGCGTGCTTCAGGTCGTACGAGCCGGTGCAGATCGAGAACATGCCGGCGGGGAATTTCGAGGGATTCGCCGAAGCGTTGGAGTAGCCGTGGTCGGCGATAGTCTTGACGCGCAACGCGGTCATGGTGCCGTCCTTCTTCGCGCCGAGCTCGACCTTCATGTGGTAGTCGCGCGCGAAGGAATCCGCCTGCAGATTCTCCATACGATCCTCGATCCACTTCACCGGCTTGCCGATGACCACCGACGCCGCCACCGCAATCACGTAGCCCGGGTACACCGGCACCTTGCCGCCAAAGCCGCCGCCGATGTCGGGCGAGATGACGCGGATGCGCTCCTCGGACAGGCCGACATGCCCGGCCACGAGCGCGAGCACGGTGCGTATGGCGTGCGGCGCCTGTGTGGTCATGTACACGGTGAGCTTGCCCTGCGCAGCGTCGAAATCGGCGACGCAGCCGCATGTTTCCATCGAGGCCACGTGGATGCGCGGCAAGTAGACGTTCTCGGTCACCACCACTTCCGCCGCGGCCATCGCCTTGTCGGTGTCGGCGCGGTCGCCCGCCTCCCAGTGAAAGGCGATGTTGTCCTTCTGGCCCTTCTTGTCCTTGCGCAGCACCGGCGCGCCCTTGGCGATCGCTTTGAACGGGTCGATGAGCGGCGGCAGCGGCTCGTACTCGACTTCGACCGCTTCGGCGCCGTCGGCGGCGATATAGCGCTCCGTCGCGATCACTGCGCATACCTCCTGCGCCTGGTACATCACCTCGTCGATCGGCAGCACCATCTGGGTGTCCGAGGAAATGGTCGGCATCCAGTGCAGGTTGTACTTTGCAAGCGTCGGGCCGTCGATCACTGCGAGCACACCGGGGATCTTGAGTGCCGCGGTGGTATCGATTTTCTTGATCTTGGCGTGGGCGTAGGGCGTGCGAACGATGTCCATATAGAGCATGCCCGGCAGCACGATGTCGTCCACGTAGCGGCCCTGGCCGCGGATGAAGCGCGGGTCTTCCTTGCGCTTCATCGAGTGGCCCATGCCGGAAATCTTGGCGTCGGTCTTTGGAGTAGCCATGGCAGTCCCCCTTAGCGCAACTTCTCGGCCGCGTACTGCACGGCCTTGACGATGTTGACGTAGCCGGTACAGCGGCAAAGATTGCCCGCAATCGCCTCGCGGATCTCCTGCTCGCTGGGATTCTTGTTGCGCTCGAGCAGCGCGACGCTCGAGAGCATCATGCCTGGTGTGCAGAAGCCGCATTGCAGGCCGTGCTTCTCGATAAAGCCCTCCTGCACCGCGTGGAGCTTGCCGCCCTGCTCCAGTCCCTCGACGGTAGTGATCTTGCAGCCGTCGGCCTGCACCGCAAGCATGGTGCATGACTTCACCGCGCTGCCATCAAGGACGACGGTACACGCGCCGCAGTGCGAGGTGTCGCAACCGATGTGCGTGCCGGTCATGCCGAACACTTCGCGCAGCAGGTGTACAAGCAGCAAGCGCGACTCCACCTCCGCTTCGCGCGCGGCGCCGTTCACCGTGACGCTGATCTTGTGCTTGGCCATGATCATTTCCCTCCTGCACGCTGGACCGCCGTGTGCAACGCACGCCCGGCGAGGACGCGCGCCATATCGCGTTTGTAGTCGACCGAGCCGCGCTGGTCGGCGCTCGGATTGCTCTTGGCTGCAGCCAGCTTCGCCGCCTCGGCGATGGTCTTCGTGTCGGGCGTCTTGCCCAGCAGGAACTTCGCTGCGTCCGCTGCCTCGAGTGGCGTGGGCCCTGCATTGGTGAGCGCGATGCCTGCGCTCGCCACCGCGCCCTTGGCGTCGAGCGTCAGCTGCACCGCAACGGCCGCAGCGGCGTAGTCCCCGGTCTTTCGCTTGAGCTTCTGGTAAGCGCCGCCACTCCTCGCCGGCGGCACCGGAATGCGAATCTCCGTGAGGATCTCGTCGCCCGAGAGCGCGGTGGTGTACAAGTCGGTGTAGAACTTGTTCGCCGCAATGCTGCGCTCGCCCTTCGGCCCGCGCACCAAGAAAGTCGCGCCGAGCGCAATCATGATCGCCGGCTCGTCATTCGCCGGGTCGCCGTTGGCGACGTTTCCGCCCACGGTGCCGCGATTGCGCACCAGCGGGTCGGCGATTAGCGGTACTGCGTCGGCGAGAATCGGATAGTTCTTGCGGATGAGCTCCGAGCGCTCGAGCGCGGACTGACGCGTCATCGCCCCGAGGCGCAGGAACCCGCCCTCCTCCTTGATGCCGTCGAGCCCGGGTATGCGGTTGATGTCGACCAGGTGCGCGAACGAACCGAGGCGCAGCTTGAGCGTCGGCAACAGGCTCATGCCGCCAGAGAGTACTTTTGCGTGCTCGCCGTGCTTTTTGAGCAGTCCGATGGCCTCATCGAGCGAGCCCGGACGGTGATAGTCGAATGGAGCAGGAATCATGGACCCCCCTCTCGCAGCGCCGCGCGCCGCACGATGGAGCTAAACAGTGGATTTGGCTAAGAAAGACTACGAAACTGAACAGAAAGCTGCAGTTTTTTTCTCTTCTTGTCCTGCGACCATACCTCAGCGCATAAAGCGCAGCAAGGATTCCAGTGACTCGAAATTGTGCGCCGCACCGAAATGGTCGACAAAAGGCAGCGCCGCAAGCATGCCCTCCGCCTGTGGTCGGTAGCGTGAATCACCGAGCAGCGGGTTGAGCCACACGATGCGTCCGGCGCGCGCGCGCAACTCGCGCATGGCAGCCTCGAGCACCGCCCCGTCGCCGTGATCGAGCCCATCGCTGAACACCAGCACCGTCGTATGCCGATTGATCACTGCATCGCGGTGGCGTGCGTTGAACTCTTCAAGGCAGGCGCCGATGCGCGTGCCGCCGGACCAATCGGGCACGCTCGCGGCCACCCGCTCGAGGGTGCGCTCGACCTCGGCCGGCGAGATCATGCGCGTGACCCGCACCAGCGAGGTGTTGAAGGCAAAAATCTCGACCTTCCGGATCGCACGGCGCAATGCGAATGCAAAAGCGAGCAGCATTCGCGTGTACGCATCCATCGAGCCGCTGGTGTCGTACAGCACCACGAGGCTCGGTGCCTCGACGGCGCGAGTGCGCCGCGCGAGGCGAACCAGGTCACCCTCGGTCCTCAGCGCATGGCGAAAGCTGCGCCGCAGGTCGACGTTGCCGTGTCCGCGCGTCGGCACCAGCCGCCGCGTGCGCCGGACAGCCAGGCGCAGCGCGAGGCGCGCGAGCACGCGCTCAAGCGCCGCGATCTCGGCAGCTGAGCAGCGTTCGAACGGTTTGCGACGCAGCGCCGGTTGCGGGCTGTAGCCCGGGTTGTCGCCCTCGGGGCCTTCCTGGTCGTCCTCGTCCTCGCGCGGCATGGCAAGGCGAACCTGCTGACCATCCCAACGCCATTGCGCCGCCGGGGGAGCATCGCGCCGTGCCTGCCGCAGCGCGTCGTGCTGCGGGGCGCGGATTCCGTCCCAGTATTCCTTGAACAAACGGTCGTACAGATCCCAGGACTCGCACGGCAGCTTGAGCGCAATGCGAAGCGCAGTGTGCACTTCGTCGCGGTCCAGCAGATCGACGAGCGTGAGCGCGCTCGCGGCGTCGACTTCGTCGCTGAGGCCGACGCGCACGCCGGCGCGGCGCAGAGCGGCCGCGAAGCGCGCCAACTGCGCGAGCATGCCATGTGCGGCCACGCCCATCGTTTCAGCCCCCTTCGCCGGCCGAGGTGACGAGCTCGGCGACCGCCTGCTCGCCGATCGCCCGCAAATCATGCTCGTCCTTCAGCAGGCAACCGAGCGTCGCGCTCACGGTGCCCGCGTCGAGCGCTTCCGCATGAAGGCGAAGCAGCGCCTGCGCCCAGTCGATTGTCTCGGCGACTCCCGGAAGCTTGCGCAGCTTGCGCGCGCGCAACCGCTGCACGAATCGTGCGATGCCGTGCGCGAGCTGCTCGCTCACGCCCGGGACGCGGGCGTGCAGGATACGCAGCTCCTTTTCCAGCCCCGGGTGCTCGACGTACAAGTACAGGCAGCGCCGCCTGAGCGCATCGCTCAGCTCGCGCGTGCGGTTCGAGGTGAGCAATACGAACGGCACGTGCTCCGCGCGGATCGTGCCGAGCTCCGGAATCGTGATCTGGAAATCCGACAGCAGCTCGAGCAAAAAGGCCTCAAACCCCTCGTCGGCACGGTCGACCTCGTCGACCAGCAGGACCGCCGGACCCTCGCTCCGCGTGATCGCGCGCAACAAGGGCCGCTCGAGCAGGTAATCGCGTCCGAAGATCAACTCTTCCAGCTTGCCCGGGTCGTGCGCCTCGCGCTCCGCGATCTTCAGCCGCAGGATTTGCCGCTGGTAGTTCCACTCGTACAGCGCCGTGTGGGTGTCGAGCCCCTCGTAGCACTGCAGCCGAACGAGCTCGGTGTCGAGCATGCGCGCGAGCACCTTCGCGATCTCGGTCTTGCCGACACCGGCCTCGCCCTCCACCAGCAGCGGGCGGCGCATTTCGCGCGCGAGGAATACCGCCGTCGCGATCGCGGGCTCGGCGATGTACCCGCAGCGCTCCATCTCCCGCTGGACCGCCAGGATCTCCGCGTTCATCAGCGCGGGCCGCGAAGCAGGATCCACCCGCGGTAGATCGACACGCTGATCACCATGCCCCAGACCATTCCGCCGATCATGCCGCCGAGCATCGCCGGCACGCCGGCGGATCCGAACCAGGCCGCGAGCCGGTAATACAGGATCACCCCGGTCACCATGCCCACCATCATCCAGCCCGAGCAGGCGATGTTCTGCATGAAGCGCGCACAGAACTGGCGCCGGCAGCCGGGGCGCACGCGTCGCAGCCAGGCGAGCGCGCCAAGTCCGCCGGCGACCATGCCGAGGTGCATCGCCGGCAACCACTCGAGGTGCAGGCGCGCGAGCGCGAGGAAATCCGGCGCGCTCGCCGCGCACAACGAGTGGATCGCCGCAAGGCCGGCGTGCTGCACATCGATTGCCAGCCCGGCGAGCATGCCGAGCGTACCGAGCACCATCATGGCTTGAGGCGCCGTGATTCCGACGCGCGAGGGGCGCAGCCAGCCAAGTGCGATGAAGCCCGTGAGCACCGAGAATGCCGTCACCGCGAGCCAGACGAGATCCCTTGGCTGCTGCAGTGCCGCAAGCTGCCACCACCACGCCGCGCCGAGCACCACGAGGGTACTCACCGCCATGTTGTGGCGCCGGACCACCCCTGCAAGCGACAAGGCGAGCTCACTCATGTGGCCAACTTGGACCATAACGATTCGCGCGTCAATAGATGCGCTTTGGCTTCATCTTGATACGGTCCCCGGCCGCGAACGGCCGCCAACATGCTGCGCAAGAGCGTGACGCGCGAAGCGAGCGACACCGCGCGCGGCGCATTCCGCTCAATGTGTCAGCCTGGCCTTGCGCAATCCTTCGATGAAGTGCTCGAGCGGCGCGCGGTCGCGGTAGGGCAGCACGCGCAGCGTGAGCTCGGCGGTGTACTTCGGGTTGATCTCCATCAGCTCGCGCCAAATCTGTCGTGCCTCGTCCTGCCGGCCGCTGTGGCCGTAGAGCGAGGCGAGGTAGGCGCGCGTGACATCGGATCGCGGCATGTGAATGAGGCGGCGCTTGAACGTCGCCTCGGCCTCGTTGAAGCGCTTGAGGGTGAACTGCGCGCGCCCGATGGCATGGATCCACAAATGGAACTGCGGATCGAGCCGCAGCGCCTGCTCGCAGGAGGCGATCGATTCCTCGTGCCGCCCGGTGAAATGCAGCGCGCCGCCCAGGGTGCCGTAGGCTTCGGCGTAATTGGGCTCGAGCTCGATCGCGCGCCGCGCCTCGCGCTCGGCCTCGTCGAGCTTCGCGTTCCACATGAGCGCGATGGCGAGCGCGTTGTGGGAGATCGGGTCGAGCTCGTTCGCCTTGACCGCCTTGCGCGCGAGCTCGAGCGCCTGCTCGAGCTGGTCCGGGGCGGGATCGTTCCAGCGGTTCAGGTACTCGGTGCAGTACACGACCGACATGTACGCATAAGCCTGCGCGAGCCCCGGGTCGATTTCCAGGGCGCGCTCGAGCATGGCACGGGCCTCGCTCGCGCCTTGCGCGTTGAACTGCAGGATCAAGCCCCGCGCGCGGATGAAGTAGTCGTACGCCTCGCTGTTGACCTTGCCGCGCTCCTCGCGGCGCGCCTGCTCGCTGCCGGTGAGCGTGACTTTCAGCGTCTCGACGATTTTCTGCGTCACCTCGTCCTGGAGCGCGAAGATGTCCTCGAGGTCGCGGTCGAAGCGCTCGGCCCAGACGTGGCCGCCGGAGGCGGCATCGATCAGCTGCACGTTGATGCGCACCTTTTGGCCCGCCTTGCGCACGCTGCCTTCGAGCACGTGGCGCACGCCGAGCTTGCGGCCGACCTCCTTCACATCGACGTTCTGCTTCTTGAACGTGAACGACGAGTTGCGCGCGATCACGAACAGGCCCGAGAGCTTCGAGACGTCGGTGATGATGTCTTCGGTGATGCCGTCGGCGAAGTACTCCTGCTCCGGGTCGCCGCTCATGTTGGTGAAGGGCAGCACCGCGAGCGAGGGCTTGTCCGGCGGTGCGAGCGGCCGCGTCGCCGCGGCGGGCGCGCTCGCGGCCTGCCCCTCGGGCGTCACCCTGAATGCGCGCACCGGATAGGCGATGTTCTTCACCTGCTGCTCGCCCTGGTCGACGAAGCGCGCCGCGACCTTGCCGCGCACCGCGCCGTAGACTGCATCGGATACGGTGATGCCGCCCGGCTCGCAGAGCCCTTCCAGCCGCGCGGCGATGTTGACGCCGTCGCCGTAGACCGTGTCGTCGGTTTTCTCGATGATCTCGCCCAGGTGCACGCCGATGCGAAAGCGCATGCGCCGCTCCTCGGGCAGCACGCTCGAGGCGGCATCGAGCGCCTTCTGGATGGCGAGCGCCGCACTCACCGCGCTCGTGGCGAGCTCGAACACCGAGAGCACCGAGTCCCCGGCCATGTCGATGACACGGCCCTGGTTCGCCTCGATCTGCCCGCGAAAAACCCGCCGCGCCGCATCGAGCGCCGCCACCGTCGAGGATTCGTCGGCCGCCATCAGGCGCGAATAGCCCGCCGCATCCGCCGCCA
>JBFKUL010000066.1:0-12986 GCA_041635755.1 Burkholderiales bacterium
CAGGACGGCATCGAAAAGGCCCTCATGGGTCTCACGACGCTCCAGCAGGTTCGCGCCGCCTGCGGCTAGCAGCGGCGCATCCCGTCTTCGCGACATGCGCTTCGAGCGCGCCGCTGCGCCAAGCGCCCATGTTCTGCGGCGTAGGGTCGCGCTTGGCGCCGATGAACGGCAGGTCGTCCTCGAACTCTCGCCACTGGCGCTTCACGCAAGCTCCAGCATTCGGTCGACCGCCGCCCAGTCCCGCTGAAAGGCAAATTCCCGCAGCAGGCTCGAAAGGGGGAAATGCATGCTGGCAATGCATGCCGCCAAGTCCTTGCGAATTGGCATCGCCTCCGCCACGCGTGCTGCGGGCGTTCTCGCCAACGCCATCCTATTCGCGGACATCGGATCCAGCGCCTCCAATCGATATGCGCGGTCCTGATTTGCGCACGGTCAACAGGTACAACTGAATTCGACGTGCGCCTCGTGGCGCGCCACACCGTCGAGCAAGGAATGACCGGTTCGCGATGTACGTCACAACGTCTTGCATCGTCAAACATTGTCAGCAACACGCCCTAGGGCGTGACGCAGTTCACATCTTCGGGCGTTCGCGAGGTTCGGAACCATCCCGCGGCCTCGACAGGTCATCGGGCGAATGCTATCTACCTAACAGGTATCGATGCAGCGCTTACGCTAGAGAGAAGGTCATGGCGTTCCTGATGGAACGTTTCGTTGGCGAAAAAGAAGCCCGCTTTCAGAAGCGGTACGCGGAGCGCTCCATTCCCTTCATCCGGGTTTCGCTCCCGATCGCGGTCACGCTCTACCTCTTCTTCATTGCGTGGGATTTCTATATCGACCCGAGCACGCTGCTTTATACGCTTGCGGTGCGGTTGCCGTTCAGTTTCTTCGCCGTCGCAGTCTTCGGCTTCACGTTCCTGAAATCCTTTGAACGTTGGTCCCAGTTCATTCTGAGCGCCACCGTAGTTCTCGGTGCCACCGGTATCCTTTTCGTTCTGGCCATCCTGCCTGACGGTTTCATCTTTGGAACGCCCGGCCTGCTGCTCGTCATCATGTACGCATGCGGCGTCATACGGCTACTGTTCGTGCCGGCGATGATTACCTGTCTGACCATCATTGCGCTCGCGAACATCATGCTGGCGGTCAAAGGCGCGAACGGCTTCGAGTTCTTCAACACCAACGTGTTCGTGTTCTCGGCATCAGTGATCGGGCTAAGTTACACCGCACTGCTCGAATGGATGGAGCGGCACGCCTTCAAGCTCGAGGACGGGCTGCGCAAGGGAAAGAAGGTGAGCGATACCATGCTGCGCAACTTCCTGCCGGATCGCATCATGGAGCGCCTGCGCGAGGGGGAGAGCTCCATTGCGGAGGCGGTCGGAGAGGCGACCGTGTTGTTTGTGGATATCGTGGGCTTTACCTCGCTCAGCCATCGACTCGCGCCCGGGCATCTCATCGAGATGCTGAGTGACGTTTTTACCAGTTTCGATGACATCGCCGAGCGTAATGGCGTTGAAAAGGTCAAGACCATCGGGGACAGCTACATGGTGGTCGCGGGCGTGCGTACGCCCTGGCCGCGCAGCGCGGCGGCGGTGGCCGAGTTCGCGGTTGAGGCGCTGGCCTTTGTGCGAGCCTACGGCGAGGAGAACGACATGCCGATTCAGGTGCGAATCGGCATGGCGACTGGATCGGTCATCTCGGGCGTGATCGGAACGCGCGTACCGATCTTCGACCTCTGGGGCGAAACCGTGAACATCGCCAGCCGCCTGCAGGAGGAGGGCATTCCGGGCGCCATTCAAGTCTCGGAGGGCAGCTACTGGAGGTTGCGCAACAAGTTCGAGTTTCAGGAACGCGGCCCCCTCACCTTGAAGCACGGCATCAAGGTCAACGCGTTCTTGCTCACCGGGCGGAAAGTCGCTGGCGGGGTCGGTCTGCACGCAGTGCAGGACGTGCTGCCCGCCATCGAATCCTCGAAGAAGACGGCGTAGGCTCTATGGACCTCGCATCCTTTTACCTCCCGGACAAAGCTGCGGGCGCGGCGCAGAACGCGCCACCCGGAAAGCTCAACCCCGAGTACCGCGAAACCGTCGATGCCGCCGTAGCACTACTCGAGGACTACCGCAGACGTACTGAAGTGCAAGGCGCTTCCGAGACCGGCAAATCGCCTGTAGGACCTGCGGCGAGCATCACGCTCGATCTCTGGCATGACTGGCGCGCGCTTTGGGCCGAAGCGTCCGAGTGCCTATCGGAGATCAACGGGGATGTTGAACAGGTGGCGACGGCAAAGAATTACACCGAGACGTGGCTGACCACCAGGCTGCTCGATGCGCCGCTTTGGAACCAGGCGTACCGGAAACCCCTTGGATACGCGGGCGACTACGCGGTAATGAATTACATCTACGACGGCACGCCAAGGGGCGAAACGCAGTTTGCTCGGCTCGCTCACGCGCTTGCCATTCATATCGGCGAGTTCGTCGTGCGACGCAAGGACCTGATGCGCGAAGCGATTGCGGATACCGTCGCGCGACAATCTTCCGCACAGAGCGTGACAATTGCCAGCCTGGGGTGCGGCCCGGCTCGCGAGATCGCCGAGTTCGCGGAGAACGGCGCGCCCACAGCCACTCCGATATCGTTCATCCTGGTTGATCAGGACGAGCAAGCGCTGCACTTCGCAGGCCGCTCCATCACCGCAGCGCTTGACCGACGGTGCGACCGGCCGCCGCGTCGTGTGGACCTGCGCAAGATCTCGGTGCTGCGGCTGCTGCGTGACTTCCACCCGCGCGACGTGCTTTGCGAGATCGACATGATCTACAGTGCGGGGCTGTTCGATTATTTCACCGACCGTACCTGTCGGATCCTCACGCGGCGGCTCTACGAGGCCCTTCGCCCCGGCGGCCTGCTTCTGCTGGGAAACATGAAGGCCGGCACCGATATGCGCTGGCCGCTCGACTTCATCGCCGATTGGACGATTACCTACCGCACGGCGGAAGGCGTTCTCAGCTGGGCTGAGGGCCTGGCGGGCGCGGAGATCTCACTGCGCACCGAAGCCACCGGGTACGACTATTTGCTGGCGGTGCGCAAACCTGGTTGAGGGCTTCCGACCGCCCTCGCAGAACAAAGGTTGATTCGCAAAGCTCGAATCACGATTCCTGTCGCACAGCCCACCTTTAGGCAGTGACGACTCCACGCGCCTCGGCGGTTGCCCGATCAGTCACGGCCTCTAGAACGAATGACGATATGCAGAGCCTCGCGCGCGAACGCGCGAGACCCTCATCGTCCGCTTTCTTGGGCGTGACGCTCCAGGTGCCAGACTTCGGCATCAGCCAGTTTCGATTGCGGGACGCTCGTGGACTTCTCGACCGCTGGCGTTGTCCAGCGCCGCCGCCAGGCCGCTGAGCTCGCTTGCCAGCACCCGCAGCAGGTCGTCCAGCGTGACGATCCCTACCAGTCGGCCCTTCTTGTCGACCACCGGCAGGCGCCTGGCCCCCTTGTCGGACATCGCCTCGACCGCTTCGAACATGCCGTCGTTCTCATCGACCAGCGCCAGGTCGCGCCCCATGACCTCGCCCACGGTCAGGCTCTCGGGCCGCACGCCCTCCGCCGCCACGACGCTGATCACGATGTCACGGTCAGTGATGATGCCCACCGGCCGCAAGTCGCCGCTTTGCTTTTCAACGACGATCAGCGAGCCGACATGGTGGTCGCGCATCAAGCGCGCGGCCGTGCGAAGGTCTGTCTGCGGCTCGACCACTGCCAGCATGCGGCTGCACATTTCCTTGATTTTCATGTCGTCTCCCGCCAATAGAACAAGCTCAGGCTAACCCTGCCGCGCCGGCGCAGTTTGATCGATATCAAGGCCGAGAAGCGTCAGGCCTTTGAAATCCGATCGCGCACGCGCTCGAGCCGGCCTCGCACCTCGCCGGCAAGCTGCGCGATGGCGGGATTGTCGGTGAGCTTGAGCACCGCCACAGGATCCATGAACCCGACGTTGATCGACTTGTCCTCCTCCTCGCGCACCACCACATTGCACGGCAGCAGCAAGCCGATGTCCGGATCGCTGGTCAGGGCGCGGTGTGCAAGCGGCGGATTGCAGGCACCGAGGATTCGATAGGGACGTCCGTCGACGTTCAGCTTCTCCTTCATCGTCTTCTGCACGTCGATCTCGGTCAAAACGCCGAATCCTTCGGCCTTCAGCGCCTCGGTAACACGCGTTACTGCGCCCTTGAAATCCTCTTTGACCTTCACATTGAATCCGTACATGAACGCCCTCCCCCGATTGATCTGACCCTACTGCCTATTGGTCGGACGCAGGACCGCGCAAATGGTTTCGACCGTTTCACCTCTCGCGGGCTCGTCGACTCCGCGGACTGGCGCGGCGATCCGTTAAACTGGGCTTGATGAGCGAGCGCATTGATATCGGCATCATCGGACTCGGCGTCATGGGCCAGCGCATGCTCGCGCGTCTGACGGAGCATCCGCAGCTGCGCCCGGCCGCGGCCTGGGACCCGAACGAAGCAGCGGTCGCGCAGGTGCGCGCCCAACTCCCGCAGCTGCCAATCGCGCGTTCGGCCGAGGCGCTGATCGCCACGGACGGACTGCGCGGCCTCTACGTCGCGTCGCCGCCGGCGAGCCACCTCGAGCATGCGAACCGGGGTTTCGACGCGGGGCTTGCGGTGCTCTGCGAAAAACCGCTTACCGTCGATTTCGCAGCCGCCCGAACGACGATCACGCGCATCGACGCCGAGAACCGATCTGCCGCAGTCAATTTCTCGTTGGCCTCATCGCCGGGGCTGGCGACGATGACGACCGCGGTCAAGGATGGCTCGATCGGCAAGCTCGAGCGCCTGGACATCGAGGTTGCGTTCGAGCAATGGCCACGGGCCTGGCAGTCGGCCGCAGGCCGCTGGCTTGCCGAGCGCGCAGAAGGCGGCTTTACCCGCGAGGTGATCTCGCATTTTGTTTTCGTCATGCAGCGCGCGCTGGGGAAGGCAAAGGTTCTCGCATCGAAGCCCGACTACCCCGGTGACGGCAAAAGCGCCGAGCGCGCGCTCGAGGCGCGGCTCGAGTCTGGCGGTATTCCCGTGACGATCACCGGGCGCGTCGGTGGCAACGTCGCCGACTTCAATCGCATGACGCTTCTCGGTTCCGAGGGTGCGATCGAGCTGCACGAATGGTTCGGGTTACGCCACCGCAAGGGCCGTGGCGAGTGGCGCCCGGTGCGCACGCCGCTGGAGAACCGCCAGATCGGCCAGCAGACCCAGCTCGACCAGGTCGTGGCCATGGTCGAGGGACGGGCGCACAAGCTGCCGGGCTTCGGCGAAGCGCTGGCGGTGCAGGAAACCATCGAAGCGCTGCTGCAAGGCAAGTAAGCCCATCCGAAGGAGATCGGCATGATCCTCGAAGTCGCGATACTCACCATCAAGAGCGCCGAAGCGCAGAAGTTCGAAGCTGCGTTTCCTCAGGCGGAGAAGGTCATCGCTCAGGCAAAAGGGTACCTGTCGCACGAGCTGCGCCGTTGCATCGAAACCAAAGGCCGCTACCTGCTGCTGGTACGCTGGGAAACGCTCGAGGCGCACACCGTCGGGTTCCGCGAATCGCCGCTGTTCCAGCAATGGCGCGGCGTGATCGGCGGCTTCTTTAGCGCACCGCCGCAGGTCGAACACTACGAGACGTTGTCCGCAATGCGGGCCTGAGGCGTGACGCTCAGAGCGCTCACCTTCGATACCGGCGGCACGATTCTCGACTGGCACCGGGGTATCAGCGGCGCGCTCGCCGCCGCGGGCCAGAAACGCGGCCTGCGAGCCGATTGGCCCGCGATCACCAACGAATACCGTCGCCGCTCGCTCAAGGCCATGGTCAACGCCGAGCACCCGGATTTCAATATCGACGACGTCCACCGCCGCATGCTCGACGAAGTGATCGGCGAGTTCGGTCTGGGCAAGTTGACCGCCGAGGATCGCGACGAGGTGTGGCGCACGTGGCATGCGCTGGAGGCCTGGCCGGATTTTGCGACGGCGCTGGCGCGCCTTCGCAAGCGCTACGTGGTCGCTTCCTTCACCATCCTTACCACCTCGCTCGTGGTCGATGTCTCCCGCAAGAACGCCATCGACTGGGATGCGGTGATCTCCTGCGAGATGATCGGCATCTACAAGACCCGCCCAGAAGCCTATCTGACCGCGGCGCGGTGGCTCGGGCTCGACCCGAGCGAGATCATGATGGTGGCCTGCCACAACTTCGATCTGAACGCAGCGCGCGAATGCGGTTACCGGAGCGCCTTCGTCAAGCGGCCGGACGAGTGGGGCCCTGCAGGGCCGCCCGATCCGAAACCCAATCCCGCGCACGATATCGTCGCCACGGACTTTCCGGATCTCGCGCGCCAGCTGGGCGCCTGAGGCGCACCGCGGATCGCGCAGCCCATGGCACGCAACGCCGGCCCAGACGCCGAGAACAGGCGAATTTTTCGGCCCGAGCACAACTGCTGGCGCGTCGCTAGGGCGCGTCGCGCGGCGCTGCTGATCGACGGCGCTGCGTACTTCTCGACCCTGCGGCGTGCGTTGCGCGAGGCGCGGCATTCGATCTTCGTCATCGGCTGGGACATCGACAGCCGCATGCCCTTCCCGCCGGACGCCGAGGACGACGGTCTGCCCGGCACGCTCGGTGCGTTTCTCGATGCCTTGGTCCGTCGGCGCGGCGAGCTCGACGTCTACGTGCTCGACTGGGATTTCGCCATGCTCTACGCGCTCGACCGAGAGTTCCTGCCGATCTACAACCTCGGCTGGCGCACGCACGGCCGCCTGCACTTCCATCTCGACGACACGCACCCGCCAGGCGGCTCACACCACCAGAAGATCGTTGTCGTCGACGACGCGCTCGCATTCGTCGGCGGCCTGGATCTGACCAAGGGCCGCTGGGACACGCCCGAGCATGCGCCCGACGAACCGCGCCGGCGCACCCCCGATGGCGATGCGTACCCGCCGTTCCACGACGCCCAGTTGATGGTCGACGGCGAGGCCGCCGCGGCGATTGGCGAGCTGGTGCGCAAGCGCTGGAACCGCGCCACCGGACATGAACCGCGCTCAGTAGGCGGCGATGGTGTGCAGTGGCCCGACGAAACCGAGCCGGACTTCGAGGACGTCGAGATCGCCATCGCGCGCACCGAGCCCGAATACGATGGCAGCAAACCGGTGCAGGAGGTGCGCCAGCTCTATCTCGACGCCATCGGCGCTGCCGAACGGTGCATCTACATCGAGAACCAGTACTTCACCGCGCCCGGGATCGGCAAGGCCATCGAGCAACGCCTCTCCGAGGCTGACGGTCCGGAAGTCGTAGTGGTGACGCGACGCACCGGCGGCGGCTGGCTCGAGCAGAACACCATGGAACTGCTGCGGGCACGCCTGGTCAAGCGCCTCGAGCCGAAAGACCGTCATGGGCGTCTGCGTGTCTACTGCCCGGAGCAGGCCGGACTCGGCGAGACGTGCATCGACCTGCACAGCAAGATCCTGATCGTCGATGACCGGCTGCTGCGCGTCGGCTCCGCGAATCTTAACAACCGTTCGATGGGCGTCGACACGGAGTGCGATCTGGCGATCGAGGCATGCGCGGCGCACGAACGCGAAGCGATTGCGGGTCTTCGCAACCGCTTGCTCGCCGAGCACCTGGGCGTCGAGCCTGAGGACGTCCGGCAGGCGCTGCAGCGTCATGGTTCGCTGATCCAGGCGATCGAGGCGATGCAGGGCAACGACCGCACGTTGCGGCCCCTCGACCCGGAACTGGACCCGGACATCGACAAGCTTGCGCCGGACGCCGAGACCATCGATCCGGAGAAACCCGTCGACCCCGAGCGCCTGGTCGAGCAGATCGTGCCGCCGGAGGAGAAACCGCATGCCGGCGGACGGATTCTCTGGATCACCGTCGCCTTGCTTGTCATTGCAGGGCTCGCTGCCGCCTGGCGCTGGGGGCCGCTCGGCGAATGGCTCGACATGAACACCCTGCGGGCGCTCGCCGGCGATATCGAACGCGCGCCGTGGACGCCGCTTTGGGTCCTCGGCGCCTACGTCGCGGCGTCGCTGATCGCGATGCCGATCACGCTGTTGATCGTGGTGACCGCGTTCGTGTTCGGCCCGTGGACGACTTACGGCTACGCGATCGTCGGCTCGCTGCTCGGCGCAGGGCTGACCTTCGTCCTCGGCCAGGCGCTGGGCCGCGGCGCGGTGCGGCAGGTTGCCGGCAAGCGCCTGAACAGACTCAGCCGGCGTCTCGGCGAAGGCGGAGTGTTCGCGGTCATGGTGCTGCGCATGCTGCCGGTGGCGCCGTTCACCGTCGTGAACCTCGTGGCCGGTGCGTCGCACCTGCGACTGCGCGATTTCCTGATCGGCACAGTGCTGGGGATGACGCCCGGCATCCTTGCGGTCGCGGTGTTCTCCGACCGGCTCGCGGCTGTTCTCCAGGACCCCTCGCCTGCGACTCTCGCCGTGCTCGCCCTAGTGCTGGTGGCAGTGGTCCTCGGCGCGCTTGGCATCCGCTGGTGGCTGCGTCGGCATTCGCGCAAGCGCGCCGACGAGCAGGCCTAGCCCAAGGGCTCGTGCGCCTCGCCCTCGCGACCTACAACGTGCATGGCTGCACCGGAGGCGATGCGCGTTACGATCCCAAGCGTACCCTGCAGGTGCTGAGGGAGCTGGATGCCGACGTCCTAGCGCTGCAGGAACTGCGCTGGAACCCCGCCGACGCGCTTCACGTGCTGACCGAGTTCGGCGAGCGGCTGGGCTATGTCACGCTCGCCGGACCGACGCTGATGCGCCCGGACGGCCATTTCGGCAATGCACTGCTCACGCGCCTTCCGGTGCGCGAAGTCGGGCGCATCGATCTCAGCGTGCCGGGCCGCGAGCCGCGCGGGGCGCTCGACGTTCGACTTGCCGCGGGCGAAACGATACTGCGCGTGGTCGCGACGCATCTCGGCCTGCGCCCCGACGAGCGGCGCACGCAGATGCGTCGACTGCTCAGCCTGATGGGCGGCGGCGCGCCACTCGTCCTGATGGGCGATTTGAACGAGTGGTTCCTGTGGGGACGGCCACTGCGCTGGCTGCGGCGTCACTTCGGGCGCATGCCAGCGCCTGCGACCTTTCCGGCGCGCTGGCCGCTGCTCGCACTTGATCGCATCTGGGTCGAACCGAGGAGCACGCTTGAATCGATTCAGGCGCATGCCAGCGCCCTCGCGCGCATCGCCTCGGATCACCTGCCGCTGCGCGCGCAGATGCGGCTGACCTGATCAGCTTTTCCTTGCCGCGGACCGGGTCTTCGCGCCCGCACGCCGAGCCGCCTCGAACTCACCCTCGTTCTCTCGCTGCCCGGGCTCGATATACGCCAGTCCGACCGCCGCGTACACCGACGCCTCGGTCTCGCCGGCGATGCGGCGCTTGCCGCGAAACACGCCGTACTCGTTGACCTTGAGGCCGCGCGCCTGCGCCAGCCGCCGGACTGCAATGTTGTGCGCCTTCGAACCGGTGAAGTAATGCAGCGCTGCGCCGAAGCTCTGCTTGGGCACGATGCGCAGGTCGACCTGCAGACCGCACTTGAGCATTGCGCTCGCCCGCGTCGTGCCCTGCGCCATGCGCTCTCTCACTTCCGGATAGCGCCCGAAGCGTTCGACCACCGCACGCGCATTGCGCGACACCACCAGGATGTCCAGATCGCCGACGGATTCCCGCCTGCGGCGGAAGCTCCCTGCGACGACCACCTCGGATACGCCTGGCGTGTCGCGCAGGTACGTTACCAGGGGTTCGGCGTGCCGCGTCGCTTCCGCGAGGCTGAAACGCCGGGACTTGCCGAGGCGTGCCTGCGCCGCTTCGAGGAGCTTCTGTTCGATCTTGGCGCCGAACCCAGGCAGCCTGCGCAGCT
Source organism: Burkholderiales bacterium (assembly GCA_041635755.1). Lineage (GTDB taxonomy): Bacteria > Pseudomonadota > Gammaproteobacteria > Burkholderiales > SG8-39 > JBFKUL01. Next base: position 9,889 of record JBFKUL010000066.1, read on the forward strand.
CACCCGCGAGCGCGGCGCGCTGCAGCTGCGCGGGACGGGTCACGTCGAGCGCCTGCCAGAGCGCGCGTACGCGCTTGGCGCCCAGCCCCGGTATACGCAGTAGCTCGGTCAATCCCGCCGGCAAACGTTTCTTCAGCTGCCGGTGCAGCTTGCAATCGCCAGTGGCAGCGATCTCGCGCATCTTGTCCGAGAGATCCTTGCCGATTCCCGGCAGCTTGGGCAGCGCCCGACCACGCTCGAGCTCGGTTGCGATGGCGCTGCGCTGGCCGCCGACGATGCGTGCGGCATTGCGATACGCGCGCACCCGAAACGGGTTCTGCTCCTCAAGTTCGAGCAGGTCTGCGATCTCCTCGAAAATGCGCGCCATATCGGCGTTCGTCGCGGTCATGGCGCAAGCATAGCGCGGGTAAATCGATCAGGAAGGTTTCGAACCGGGAGGTTGCCGCCGCCCTTGGCCGCCCGTATAGTCGGTGCACAAGTCAGGAGCGCGCGACATGGATCTGAGCCAGAAGCTGCAGCGGCTGAAGCCCGAGGGCATGACGAACGAGGAATGGGTGGTGCGGCTGGAGCTCGCCGCCTGCTACCGCGCCTTCGACTGGCTCGGCTGGAGCGAGCTGATCTACAACCACATCACGGCCCGCGTACCGGGCTCGGAACGCGCCTACCTAATCAATCCGTACGGCCTGTGGTACAGCGAGGTCACCGCCACCAATCTCGTCAAGATCAACAGCGCGGGCGAAGCGCTCGACGGCTCGAAGTTTCCGGTCAACAAGGCGGGGTTCGTGATCCACAGCGCCATTCACGCCGCGCGCGAGGATGCCCACTGCATCATCCATACGCACACCACCGCCGGCAGTGCGGTCGCCTGCAAGAAAGACGGCTTGCGCTACGACAACTTCTACAGCGCCGCGCTCTACGGCCAGGTCGCCTACCATGACTTCGAGGGTGTTACCACCGACACGGCGGAGCAGCCTCGACTGGTCAAAAGCCTGGGCGCGAAATCCGTGCTGATCCTGCGCAACCACGGACTGCTGGTCGCCTGCCCGAGCATCCCCGACGCCTTTCGCACCTACTGGACGCTGCAGCGCGCTTGCGAAGTGCAGGCCGCCACCGACGCGATGCAGGGCGAAAACTTGCCCGTCACCCAGAACGTGCTCGATGCGACTCCCGAGCGTGCCCAGGCCTTCCGCAACGTGCCGCGACCGGGAGGCCTCGAGTTCGACGCGCTGCTGCGCAGGGCCGGCATCCGCTTCGAAGAGCTTGTCTGATTCACAACCCTGGAGAACGACATGGATAAACGCGCCCACAAGGAACGCGCCGAAGCCGGCCTGAAGACCCGACGGGAGGTGCTCGGCGCACAGTACGTCGACAAGTCGATGGCGGCGGTGGACGACTTCAATGCCGATTTTGCCGACCTGCTGAACACCTATTGCTGGAACGACATCTGGAATCGCCCCGGCCTGCCGCGCAAGACGCGCTCGATGCTCAATCTCGCGATGCTCTCGGCGCTCGGCCGCACGCACGAGCTGAAGCTGCACATCAACGGCGCGCTCAATAACGGCTTGACCAAGGACGAGATCAAGGAAGTATTCCTGCAGGTGGCGATCTACTGCGGCGTGCCGGCGGCGGTGGAAAGCTTCCGCAGCGCCAAGGAGGTCTTCAAGGAGCGCGGCGCGTAATCCGTCGGCCGCCTGAAATCCAGCTCGTGTCCACCGCGAAACCGAAGCTCACCACCGGTCCGATCACCGAAATCGGTTTCGTGGGCCTGGGCCAAATGGGTCAGCCGATGGCGGCGCTGATCGCCAAGGCCGGCTACAAACTGCGCGTGTTCGACGCCAATCCCGTGGCGGCGAGTACGCTTGCAGCCCATGTCCCCGCCATGGTCTGCACCACGGCGGCCGACGTCGCGGTGGGCGTGCAGGTGTATATCACCATGCTGCCCGATGGGCGCGCGGTGCAGGACGTGCTGATCGGTTCCGGCAAGGTCGCGGGTGTGCTTGCGCCCGGCGCAATCGTCGCCGACATGAGCTCGTCCGACCCAGTCGGCACGCGCAGGCTCGGCGAGGCGCTCGCCAAGAGGGGCGTCATCCTGGTCGATGCACCGGTCTCGGGTGGCGTCGCGCGAGCCAAAGACGGCACGCTTTCGATCATGGCGGGAGGCGATGCGGAAGCGATCGAGCGGCTGCGCCCGGTGTTCGAAAAGGTGGGCAACAAGGTCTTCTTGACCGGGCCGCTCGGTTCGGGACATGCGATGAAAGCGCTCAACAACTATGTGTCCGCGGCCGGCCTGGTCGCCGCGGCCGAGGCGCTTCTCGTCGGGCGTGCGTTCGGGCTCGATCCCGAGGTGATGACCGATGTGCTGAACGCTTCCACCGGCCGCAACAACTCGACCGACGTCAAGCTCAAGCAGCACATCCTGTCGGGCAAATTCGGCACCGGATTCTCGGTCGGCCTGATGGCCAAGGATCTCGTCACGGCAAGCGACCTGGCCGAGGCCGTCGGCGCGAAGGCGCTGTTCGCCCGCCAGTGCTCGGGGCTGTGGAGCGAGGCCGCGCGCAAGCTCGGGCCCGGGGCCGATCACACCGAGATCTACCGCTATCTTGAAGAGCGCGGCAAGAAATAGCTGCGTGCCGGCCACCCTCCGCGCGGCGGCTCTTCTCTAACCCAGCGACCCGGCGCCGATCCGCATGCCCCGCATCGTCCGCGAAACCCTGATCTCGATGCGCGACCTGGTGGTCGCCGGCCTGCCCTTCATCCTGCTTGGGCTGGCGCTGCTGATCCTCGCGTATTACGTTCTGCAGCCCGCGCCGCCGCGGCGCGTCGTATTGGCCACCGGCCCCGAGCAAAGCGCCGCGGCCGAGTTCGGCAAGCACTACGCCTCGGCGCTGCAGCGGCACGGCATCCTCGTGGTGCTGAAGCCGACGCGCGGGTCGCTCGACAACCTGCGCCTGCTGCGCGACGAGAACGAAGACGTGCAGCTCGGTTTCGTCCAGGGCGGCGCGAGCGAGGCGAACCGCGCCGTCGACGAAAACCGGGAAGGCGCCGCGCTGGTTTCGCTGGGCAGCGTGTTCTACGAGCCGGTGTGGCTGTTCTACCGC
>JBFKUL010000067.1:0-12817 GCA_041635755.1 Burkholderiales bacterium
ACCGAGTGCAGTCCCTATGATGTGCATGCAAGATGAGCGCTATCGATTCGAAAGCCGGTTCCTGGCCGAATGCGGACTTTCTGGGCGACAGTGCCGCAGGGGTGACAATGCAGGAGCCGGAGCCCCGGCTTCTCGCCCGTTTACCCTCGAGGCAACGAGCGCTGGCGAGCGCCACGAGGTGCTCTATGTCGGATTCGGATTCAATGGCTGGTGGTGCAAAACGCGCCTTGGCTCGCCAGCACCCAGGGGCCCGACAATCCTGGACTCTTGTTTTTGCACAGCGCGCCCAGAACTATCCCGGCATGTCGATGAGGAAGGCGATAATTTCTTGCGCGCCGCCGCTCGCTGCGCATTACGCGTTCGGCCTTCTCGTGGCGCTTGCGCTGATCGGAGCGGTCGCCCACGCCGCACTGCCCACGGGTCGCGACGGGCAACCCACGCTTGCGCCGTTGCTGGAGAAAGTCACGCCGGCGGTGGTCAACATCTCGGTGCTGCAGCGCAGCCCCGAGGACCAGAATCCGTTGTTGCGCGATCCATTTTTCCGCCGCTTCTTCGGTCTGCCGGAGCGCTCCAGCCCGCAGATTTCCGCGGGCTCAGGCGTGATCGTCGATGCGGCGAACGGTTACGTCGTCACCAATCACCACGTCATCAAGGACGCAAGCGAAGTGGTGGTCACGACCAAGGACAAGCGCCGCTTTCCGGCGCGCTTCGTGGGGTCGGACGCGGGCACCGACGTCGCCTTGTTGCAGATTGAAGCCAAGGAGCTAATCGAGGTACCGCTCGGGGACTCCGATGCGCTCGCGGTGGGCGATTTCGTGCTGGCCATTGGCAATCCGTTCGGCATTGGGCAGACGGCCACTTCGGGCATTGTCTCGGCGCTTGGCCGCAGCGGCCTGAACGTCGAAGGCTTCGAGGACTTCATCCAGACCGACGCGGCGATCAACCCCGGCAATTCGGGAGGTGCGCTCATCAATCTCAGCGGCGAGCTCGTTGGCGTCAATACGGCGATCATCGGTCCAGGGGGCGGCAACGTCGGTATCGGCTTTGCGGTGCCGGTGAACATGGTGCGTGCGGTGATGCGCCAGCTGGTGCGCTACGGCGAGGTGCGACGCGGCAGGCTCGGCATCTCGATGCAGGATCTGACGCCGGAGCTCGCGCGCTCGCTGAACGTACCGGCGAAGAGCGGTGCGGTGCTGAACGAGGTGCAGGCGGATTCGCCGGCAAGCGCTGCAGGGCTGCGCGTCGGCGATGTCGTCGTTTCGCTCAACGGACGCGCACTGCGCGGCGCATCCGACCTGCGCGCGCAGCTCGGTGTGATCCCGGCAGGCGAGACCATCGAAATGCAGGTGTATCGCGGCTCGGAACGGCTCACCTTGCGCGCCCGCATCGGCGAGATCGAGGCGCGGCATACCGTGGGCGGCGAAACGCTGCCGGAGCTTCCGGGTGCCACGCTCGCCAACGTCGCCATTGGGCGTGGACGAGAGCGCGCGGTGCTGGTGACCGGCGTCAAAGCCGGAACGGCCGCGTTTCGGCACGGCCTGAGACCCGGTGATCGCATCCTGGGCGTCAACCGCACCCGTATCGGGACCGTCGCGGAGCTCGCGGTGGCACTGCGTGGCGGTGATCGCCTGGCTCTGAACGTGGTGCGGGGCGAGTCCCTGCTGACCATCACGGTGCGCTGAGCGCGCTTTTTTGCCGCTGGCCAGACCGGGTCGCGGCTATTCTCGAACCCGCGCGAGCTTCTTGACGTCCGGGAGCCGCCGCAGTGCCCGCATGACGCGCGCGAGGTGCTGGCGATTGACCACGTCGAGAATGAACAGCATGGCCGTGTACATCGCACGATCCTCGTCCATGTTGATCGAGTCGATGTTGGCTCCTGCTTCGGCGATCGCCGAAGCGACTTGCGCGAGCACCCCGCGCTGATTCGCCACCGTGACCCTGATCGCCGCCTGGAACAGGCGAGACGTTGACGGGTCCCACTCGACGTCGATCCACTGCTCGGGCTCGTTGCGCCGCGAGCGCTCGATCTGTCGGCAGTCCGCTACGTGAACCACAAGCCCCTGACCCTTCTTGATCGATCCCACGATCGCATCGCCCGGGATCGGACGGCAACACGAGGCGAGCTGCACGGCGACGCCCTCCGTCCCGCGGATCGTGACGCTGCCGGTAAACTTGGCCGCGGCTTCCTCACGCGGGGCGTCGATGTGCCGCACGAGGCGGCGCGCCACGACCGCCGGCAGACGCTTGCCGAGCCCGATGTCGGCGAGCACCTCGTGCCTGGAGCGCGAGCCGCCGTCGCGCGCGACGCGCTCCCAGGTCGCCTCGTCGACTTCGTGCAGCGAGGCGCCAAGCGCCCTCATCGCCTGCATGAGCAGGCGCTCGCCCAGGCTGGCCGATTCCTCGTATTGCATTGTCTTGAGGAAGTGGCGGATATTGGAGCGCGCCTTGCCGGTGCGCACGTGCTGCAGCCAGGCGGGATTGGGCTTGGCGTGGCCGGCAGTGATGATCTCGACGCGGTCGCCGTTCCTGAGCTCAGTGCGAAGCGGCACCAGATCGCCGTTGACCTTGGCGGCGACGCAGCGATTGCCGATGTCGGTATGCACCGCGTAGGCGAAATCGACCGCATTCGCGCCGCGTGGCAGCGACATGATGCGGCCTTTGGGTGTGAACACGTAGACCGCGTCCGGGAACAGATCGACCTTGACGTGCTCGAGAAACTCCGCCGAGTCGCCCGACTGATTCTGGATCTCGAGCAACGACTGCAGCCACTGGTGCGTCTGCTTGTGCAACTCGGAAAGCGAGGTGTCGTCGCTCTTGTACATCCAATGCGAGGCGACGCCGGATTCGGCGATGTGGTGCATCTGCTCGGTGCGCACCTGGATTTCGACCGGCGCGCCGAACGGGCCGATCAGCGTCGTGTGCAGCGAGCGGTAGCCGTTCGCCTTCGGAATCGCGATGTAGTCCTTGAACTTGCCCGGAACCGGCTTGTACAGCGCATGCAGGGCGCCGAGCGCGAGATAGCAGGCCGGAACATCCCTGACGATGACGCGAAAGCCGTAGATGTCGTGTACCTCCGAGAAGCTGAGCTCCTTCTCGAGCATCTTCTTGTAAGTCGAGTAGACGTGCTTCTCGCGCCCGGTGACGGTGGCCGGAATGCCGCTTTCAGCGAGCTTTGCCTTGATGGCCGTCTCCGTCTTGCCGATGACCTCGCGTCGATTGCCGCGCGCGGCCTTGGTCGCCTTGGCGAGCACACGGAAGCGCAGCGGGTAGAGATTCGCGAAAGCGAGCTCCTGCAGCTCGTGGTACAGGGCGTTCAGGCCGAGCCGGTTGGCGATCGGCGCGTAGATCTCCATCGTCTCGCGCGCGATACGCCGGCGCTTCTGCGGCGGCACCGCGCCGAGCGTTCGCATGTTGTGCAGCCGGTCGGCGAGCTTGATCAGGATGACGCGCACGTCGCGCGCCATCGCCAGAAGCATCTTGCGGAAATTCTCGGCCTGCGCATCCTCGGCCGACTGGAACTCGATCTTGTCGAGCTTCGAGACGCCGTCGACCAGATCGGCGACGGGTTTCCCGAACGTGTCGGAAATCTCGGTCTTGGTGACCCGGGCGTCCTCCATCACGTCGTGCAGCAGCGCGGCCATCAGCGCCTGGCTGTCCAGGTGCCAGCCGGCCAGGATCTCGGCAACCGCAAGGGGGTGGGAAATGTAGGGGTCGCCCGACTGGCGCGTCTGGCCCTCATGGGCCGACTCCGAGAAGCGATAGGCGTCCGCGAGCCGCGCCACGTCGGCGGGCTTCAGGTAGGCGAAACGGCTTTCGTCTAGGGTCGGAACGGCGGCCATCCGGCGAGCGTAACCGAAGAGCCGGTCCTTGCGAACCCGCGGACGGGCGCCGCAGGGCGGCGCCCGTGAAGGCGATCAGGTACCGCTAATGGGCGACGGGATAATCGGATTGCGCCGCAGGACTTCGGTTCCGACCTTGCCCATCGCGATTTCGCGCAGGGCAATGACGGTCACTTTGTCCCGGTTCGGCTCGAGCAGCGGCGAGGCGCCGGCGCCCAGCTGGCGCGCGCGGTAGGTGGCCGCGAGCGTCAGGTGAAAACGGTTCGGTATTCTCTTTAGGCAGTCGTCAACGGTAATGCGGGCCATGCTCAACCTTCCATGCGGAACAAATCTGGGTGTCGCTCGAGCTGTCGTCCGGTAGCGAGCCGCTCGGCGCGGACGATCGCCGCGAGGTCTTGTCGGGCGTCATCGAAGTTATTGTTAATAATAGCATATTGGAACTCGACGACGTGCGATAACTCGTCGCGCGCATTGGCCATGCGGCGCGCGATCACCGCCTCGCTATCCTGACCACGCGCGCGCAGCCGCCGTTCGAGCTCCGCAAGCGAGGGCGGCAGAATGAAGATGCCGACGCATTCGGGTATCAGGTTCCTCACCTGCTGCGCGCCCTGCCAGTCGATCTCGAGCACAAGGTCACGGCCCGCGGCGAGCGTCTGCTCGATCACCTTGTGCGAGGTGCCGTAGCGATGCCCGTGTACCTCGGCGGACTCGAGGAACTCACCGCGGCCGAGCATCGCCATGAAGGTCCGCTCGTCGACGAATCGGTACTCGCGGCCTTCCTGCTCTCCGGGCCGCGGAGCGCGCGTGGTGTAGGACACCGAAAGCGAAAGCCGCGCGTCGTCCTTGAGCAGGGCGGCGATCAGCGAGCTCTTGCCCGCGCCCGAGGGCGCCGTGATGACGAAGGGAAGACCTTTCATTCGATGTTCTGCACTTGCTCGCGAATCTGCTCCACCAGGAGCTTGAGCTCAAGCGCGCACTCGGTGACTTTCTGCAGCGCGGCTTTTGAAGCCAGCGTGTTCGATTCCCGGTTGAGCTCCTGCGCGAGGAAGTCGAGCCGCTTGCCGACCGTGCCGCCGCGGCCGATGACCCGCTCGACCTCGTCCAGGTGCGCTGCGAGCCGCGTCAGCTCCTCGTCGACGTCGATCTTCATCGCAAAAACCGCCAGCTCGCTGCGGACGCGGTCCTCATCGGCGCTGCCCAGGGCCTCGCGCAGGCGCAGGCCGAGCTTTTCCTGATACGCGGCGATCGCCTGGGGCACCAGCGGCGCAACCTCGGCCGCGCGTCGGCGCATTTCGGCGACGCGATCGCTGACGCTCTCCGCGAGCTTTCGACCCTCGCGCGCGCGCGCGGCAATCAACTCGTCCAGCACCCGGTTGCAGAGCTGCGCCACCGCGGTGCGCACCTGCTCTTCATCCATGATGGCCTCGGCCAGCACACCCGGCCAACGCAGCACGTCCGCCACGCGCAGCGGTGTGGCCTCGGGAAACGCGCGCTGCGCCTGTGCCGCCAGCCGCGCCAAAGCATCGAGCGCTTCCGGATTGAGCGGTTGCTGCGCGCCAGCCGCACCGCCTGCCACGATGAAAAGCCGGCAGTCCACCTTGCCGCGTGCGATCCGCGCCGTGATCAGCTCGCGCAGTAGCGGCTCGAGCAGGCGCAGCTCGTCGGCGACGCGCATCTGGATGTCCAGGAAGCGCGAGTTGACCGAGCGCAGCTCGAGGCTGAAGGTGCCGCGTGGTAATTCCGCGGCAGCAATCGCGTAGCCGGTCATGCTGTGAATCATCGATTTCGTCTCGCGTGCCGAGCGCGCGGCGTCATGAGCGACATGGCAAATCCGCGTGTGGCAAAGTGCGCAAGGCGCGCATAGGGAAGCGCGTATCATAGTTTGGATGCCCGCCCAAGCCAACCAGGCGCTCCCCGAAGGCCACCAACTCCCCGGCTACCGCATCGTTCGGGTGCTCGCTTCAGGCGGATTCTCGTTCGTCTATCTCGCGCACGACGAGAACGAGACGCCGTTCGCGATCAAGGAGTACCTGCCATCCGCACTTGCGCTGCGCGTCGACGGCGCCGCGGTGCCGTCGGTGTCGGACGAGAATCTCGCCACCTTTCGCTACGGCATGAAGTGCTTCTTCGAGGAGGGCCGCGCGCTTGCGCGCCTGACGCACGCCAACGTGGTTCGGGTGCTGAATTTCTTTCGCGCCAACGAAACGGTTTACATGGTGATGCGCTACGAGCGCGGCAGAACCCTGCAGGAACACATTCATGCACGGCGTGGCGCGCTGCGCGAGTCCTGGATCCGGCGCAGCTTCACGCAGCTGCTCGGCGGGCTGCGCGAGGTGCATCTGAACAAGCTCCTGCATCTGGACATCAAGCCGGGCAACATCTACCTTCGAAACGACGGCTCGCCGCTGCTGATCGACTTCGGCGCCGCGCGCCAGACGCTGACCGAGGAAGGCACCAAGCTGCCGCCGATGTATACGCCCGGGTTCGCCTCGCCCGAGCACCATCGCGGCCGGGAGAACCTCGGACCCTGGAGCGACATCTACTCAGTGGGCGCAAGCATGTACGCCTGCCTGGCCACGGCCGCACCACAACCCGCGATCCAGCGGCTCGAGAAGGACAAGCTGGTGCCTGCGCGGCGCGCCTTTCAGGGCCGGTACTCGGTCGAGCTGCTCGACACGATCGACTGGTGTCTCAAGCTTGATCACCTGCAACGGCCCCAGAGCGTGCTCGAGCTGCAAAAGGCGCTGCGTGGAGAGAAGAAACCGGGCATCGAAGAGGATCAACCGATCATTGACCAGCTGAAGGGCCTCCTGGTGAAGTTCTCGAGGCGATGACGCGTCGAACGGCATGAATTTCTCGATCATCCAGGACAGCCGGATCGGCGCGCGCGCAACCAATCAGGACCGCGTCGGGCATTGGCGAACGAGCGATGCGTTGCTGATGCTGGTTGCCGACGGGCTTGGCGGACACTTGTACGGGGAGATCGCCGCGCAGGTCGCGCTGGACACCTTTGCCATTGCGTTTCGCAGCGAAGCAAAGCCGCGACTTGACGATCCAGGCGGCTTTCTCCTCGATGGCATCGAGCGCGCTCACGCCGCAATCCGTCACCACGCCCACGGCGCCGGCCTTCCGGACGCGCCGCGCACCGTGATCGTTGCCTGCGCGGTGCAGGATGGGATCGCGTATTGGTCTCACGTGGGCGATTCGCGGCTGTATCTGCTGCGCAAGGGCCGCGTGGTCACGCGTACGCGCGACCACACGCGGGTACAGCAACTGGTGGACGCGGGGCGCATCCGCGAGGAGGCGCTCGGCTCGCACCCGGAACGCAACAAGCTGCTGCGTTGCCTTGGGGGGGAAACGCTCCCGCGAATCGAGCCCGTGGAAAGCGCCCGTCTGGCCAAGGACGACGTGCTGTTGCTGTGCTCGGACGGCTTCTGGGGGCCGCTCTCGCAGCGTCAGCTGGCGGCGCCGTTTGTGACCGAAGGCATCGAGCGAGCGATCCCGGAGCTGGTCGCGATGGCCGAGATGCGGGCGGGCCCCGAGTGCGATAATGTCTCCGTCGTGGCGATGGCCTGGGGCGAGAACGCGTCGGCCGACAGCATCGACCAAGACACCGTCCCCTTCCACGATCTTCCGACCGACCTGCAGGATCTCGGTGACGCCGACTCCGCTTACATGCGCCTGACCGACGATGACATCGAGCGCGCCATCGACGACATCAAGGCCTCGCTGAAGAAAAGCGCGCGGCGGCGATGAGACCGAGCGGCAGGCGCCCCGACGAGCTGCGTGCAGTGCGGTTCCGGCGTGGCTACACCCGGCACGCGGAAGGCGCGGTGCTGGTCGAGTTCGGCGACACCAAAGTGCTGTGCACCGCGAGCGTCGAGGAGCGCGTGCCGGGATTTCTCGCCGGCAAGGGGCGCGGCTGGCTCACGGCCGAGTACGGCATGTTGCCGCGTGCCACCAACACCCGCACCGAGCGCGAGGCTGCGCGCGGCCGACAAAGCGGCCGCACGCAGGAAATCCAGCGATTAATCGGCAGGGCATTGCGCTCGGTGGTCGATCTTTCGGTACTCGGCGAGCGCACGGTGAAGCTCGATTGCGACGTACTGCAGGCGGACGGTGGCACGCGCACCGCGGCAATCACCGGTGCGTATCTCGCGCTGCACGACGCGCTCGCCTGGATGCGCGAGCGCGGCCTGATCGTTTCGCTCCCCACGCGCGATTTCGTTGCAGCGGTCTCGGTCGGCATGTTCCGCGGCACGCCGGTGCTCGACCTCGACTACGCCGAGGACTCCGCTTGCGATACGGACATGAACGTGGTGATGACCGGCAACGGGCGCTATATCGAGGTCCAGGGCACAGCCGAGGGCGAGCCCTTCGCCCGCGACGACATGAACGCGCTGCTCGCCTTGGCCGAGAAAGGCGTGCGTGCGCTTGTCGCCCTCCAGCGCGAGGCGCTCGGGCAATAGCGCCGCCATGGGACTGCGGCGGCTGGTGCTCGCGAGTGGCAACCCGGGCAAACTGCGCGAGATCCGTGCGCTGCTCGAGCCGCTTTTGATCGACGTCGTGGCGCAGTCCGAGCTCGGGGTCGGGGAGGCCGAGGAGCCGCACGAAACATTCCTCGAGAACGCGCTCGCCAAGGCGCGCCACGCGAGCCGCGTCACGGGCCTGCCGGCGTTGGCCGACGATTCGGGGCTGCTCGTGACGGCGCTAGGCGGGGCGCCGGGCGTACACTCGGCGGTCTACGCCGGTCACGAGGGCACGCGCGAGCAGCGTGATGCGCGCAACAACATGAAACTGCTTACCGAGATGGCGCGGCTCGATGACCGGCGCGCGCATTATTGCTGCGTGATGGTGCTGATGCGCCGCGCCGGTGATCCGCAGCCCATGGTGGCCGAAGGCCTCTGGCGCGGCGAGATTACCCGGTCGCCGCGTGGGGCGAGCGGCTTCGGCTACGATCCGCTGTTCGTGCCTTCGGGCGGCGCCGTCACCGCCGCCGAGTTCGGTGCGACCGAGAAGAACCGCGTCAGCCACAGGGCCCGCGCCATGGCGCGGCTGCTCGATCAACTGCGCGAGGAATGTTGATGCCGCGCGGCGCCAGCGTCGTGGTCGATCGTCCCGGCGCGATCAGGCTCGAGTCCCTGCCGCCGCTCGCGCTCTATGTCCACATTCCGTGGTGCGTGCGCAAGTGTCCCTACTGCGACTTCAACTCGCACGCGGTGCCGGGCAATTCGCTCGAGCGAAAGGGCGAGTTGCCGGAGGACGAGTACGTGCAGGCGCTCATGACCGACCTTGAGGGGCTGCTGCCCTCGGTATGGAGCCGGCGGGTGGTCAGCATCTTCATCGGCGGCGGTACTCCAAGCCTGTTCTCGCCGCGGGCGATCGCTCGGCTGCTCTCGGAAGTGCGCGCCCGCCTGCCGCTCGATCCGCTTGCCGAGATCACGCTCGAAGCGAATCCGGGCACCGTCGAGGCGGGGCGCTTCCGCGGTTTTCGCGACGCCGGGGTGAATCGGCTGTCGATCGGCGTGCAGAGTTTCGACGACCGGCGCCTTGCCGCGCTCGGGCGAATTCACTCGGCCGACGAGGCAAGGCGAGCGATCGGCCAGGCACTGGAAACCTTTGACAATGTGAACATCGATCTCATGTACGGCCTGCCCGGGCAGACGCTTGCCGAGGCGCAAGCCGAGATCGCCCAGGCGCTGCGCTTCGGTACCCAGCATGTATCGGCGTATCAGCTCACGATCGAGCCGAACACCGCGTTCTGGAGCAAGCCCCCTGCGCTCCCGGAGCACGATGCCTGCGCCGATATGCAGCTCGCCGCCGAGGCGCTGCTCGGTGCGGCGGGCTACGAGCATTACGAGACCTCGGCCTTTGCGCAACCCGGGCGGCGCTGCCGGCACAACATGAACTACTGGGAGTTCGGCGATTACCTGGGCATCGGCGCCGGAGCGCATGGCAAGCTGAGCTTTGCCGACCGGGTGACGCGGCATGCACGCATCAAGCAGCCGCTAGATTACCTGCAGGCGGCGGCGCGCGGCGCGTCGATCGTCGAGCAGCGCGACCTGAGCGCGCGAGAGCTGCCGTTCGAGTTCATGCTGAATGCGCTGCGCCTGACGCAGGGTTTCGCCCTCGAGCTCTACGCCGGGCGCACCGGCCTTGCGCTTACGCCGCTCGAGCCCGCGCTTGCGCGCGCAGAGGAAAAAGGCCTGCTCGAGCGCGATTACAGGCGCATCGGCCCAAGCGCGCGCGGGCGCCTGTTCCTCAACGAGCTGCTCGAGCTGTTCCTCCCGGAGCCTGCGAGCGCCTGAACACGAGGTCGCGCACCGGATGACCGAGCGCCACACCGCGCCGCTCGAACTTCGTTTCAGGACGATGCGCCGGTCGGGCGGCGAACGCCGCGGTGGTGTTCTCCAGCAGCGGCTCGGCCGACAGCACCGTCAGCATCTGGTCCGCGTAGTCGGGCCAATCCGTGGCGGCGTGCAAGGTGGCCCCGGGGGCAAGCTTGCGCGCCGCGAGCGAGACGAAATCGGGCTGCACCAGGCGCCGCTTGTGATGGCGCTTCTTCGGCCAGGGATCCGGAAAGAAGAGATGGATGCCTGCCAGAGAGCCGTCCACGATCATGCGCTCGAGCACTTCCACGGCGTCGTGCCGCAGGACGCGCAGATTGGCCAGTCCCTGCTCCTCGATTCGCCGAAGCAGGCTGCCCACGCCGGGCGCGTGCACTTCGATCGCCAGGAAATCGGTCTCGGGATGCGCTTGCGCCACCTGCGCCGTGGTCTCGCCCATGCCCGAGCCGATCTCGAGCACCAGCGGCGCTTTGCGTCCGTACACGAGCCGCTGATCGAGGATGGCATCGGCGAACGGCACGCCGTAGACAGGGTAAAGCTCGTCGATAGCCCGGCTCTGCGCCGGCGACATGCGGCCCTGGCGCAAGACATAACTGCGGATCGGACGCTGGCCCATGCGCGCCGCGTCGCCCGGCAAAAGGACTAGGCAGCCTTGGACTGCGAAGGCTGGATCAGCCCGCCGGTGGGCGAGGAAGGGGCCGCAGTGTAGTGCTTCTTCGGCATGCGGCCGGCGAGGAAGGCCTCGCGCCCGGCCTCCACGGCCAGCTTCATCGCCTGCGCCATGCGCACGGGTTCGCGCGCCGCCGCAATCGCCGTGTTCATCAGCACGCCATCGCAGCCCAGCTCGAGCGCGATCGCCGCATCCGAGGCCGTACCCACCCCCGCGTCGACCAGCACCGGCACCGTGACCCTGTCGATCACGAGCTGCAGGTTCCAGGGATTGAGAATCCCCATCCCGGAGCCGATCAGCGAGGCGAGCGGCATCACCGCCACGCATCCTGCATCCTCGAGCATCTTCGCCTGGATCGGGTCGTCCGAGCAGTACACCATGACCTTGAAGCCGTCCTTCACGAGCTCGTCGGCCGCCTTGAGCGTCTCGGGCATGTTCGGGTAGAGCGTGTGCGGATCGCCCAGCACTTCGAGCTTGACGAGCGTGTGCCCATCCAGCAGCTCGCGCGCGAGGCGCAGGGTCCGCACCGCGTCCTGCGCGCTATAGCAGCCGGCGGTGTTCGGCAAATAGGTGAACTTCGAGGGCGGCAGCGCCTCAAGCAGGCTCGGCTCGTTCGGGTTCTGTCCAATATTGGTGCGCCGGATCGCGACGGTCACGATCTGCGCTCCCGAGGCCTCGATCGCAGCACGCGTCTGCGCAAAATCCTTGTACTTGCCGGTGCCCACGAGCAGGCGCGAAGCGTACTCGGTGCCGGCGATGACCAGCTTGTCGTCGGTGCGCATCTCAGCCTCCTCCGACCGCGACCACGATCTCCAGCCGGTCGCCATCGGCGAGTAGGGTCGCGCCGTGCGCGCTTTTCGGCACGATTTCGCCGTTGCGCTCGACCGCGATCTTCTTGCCGCCGAGCGCGAGCCGCTCGACCAGCTCCGCTACGACGAGCGGTCGATCCAGGCGCTGCGCGGCGCCGTTGACGATGACTTGGATCATGCGCTGAATGATACAATGCCGCGCACTCCGCGAGACGCCGAAATCGCGCCCTCGCTGCGGAATTCCGCGGGTGTAGTTCAATGGTAGAACATCAGCTTCCCAAGCTGAATACGTGGGTTCGATTCCCATCACCCGCTCCAGTCGATCGCCGCTCCTAACGCCCCTGCTGCGGCGCACGGTGGATCGATGTAGCATCTGAGCGGGCGTGACTGACCTCGACTGGATGCCCCTGGTGCAGCGGTGCCTGGGACCGTGGCTGCCGATGCGGAAATCGCAAAAAAGCCGTGTGCTCGCTCCAAAGTGAAAACTCGCACGCCACGTTGCTTCTGTCACGGACTGCCCGAAGAGGCGGCTGTAGACTAGCCCTCCGCACCATGAGCGCAGACGTCGCCAAACAACGGTCTCCCCGCCTGCGAAGAGTCCTGGTGGATGATCTGCGCGTCGGGATGTATGTCGCCGAGCTCGATCGTCCCTGGCTCGAGACCGACTTCCCGCTGCAAGGCCTTCCGATCCGCTCGAACGCGGATATCGAGTCCTTGCGCCGGCAATGCAGGGCGGTCTACGTCGACCCCGCGCGCGATGCCGGCGGTCCGGATCGCAGGCCGGTGGCCGTCCGGCCGGCGTCGCACCAGGAGGCCGCGTACGTCGACGCGCTGCCCGTCGAGCACGAGATTCCGCGTGCAAAGAAGGCGTATGCGGATTGCGAGGACACCATGTGGTCGTCCCTGCGCGAGCTGAATACCGGCGGTGGGCTCGACGGCAAGCGCCTGTCACGCGCGGTAAGTGCGGTCTCGGACAGCATCGTGCGCAACGCGGACGCCATGTTGCTGCTCACGCGATTGCAGCAAAAGGGCGATTACGAGATGCGACGCGCCCTCGACACCTCGATCATGAAGATCACCTTCGCTCGCTTTCTGCAGGTTTCGCGCGAGCAGATCGACCTCCTCGGACTGGTCGGCCTACTGCAGGACGTC
>JBFKUL010000068.1:0-12570 GCA_041635755.1 Burkholderiales bacterium
CGGCGAGGATCGCGTCGTCCTCCGCGATCAGGATCCGCATCGCATCCACCCCCCGCCCTCTTCGGGGCGTCGCTGCGAACTCAGTGTAACAAACGCGCCAAGTCCGGAACACAAAAGAAAAAGGGCGCCGAAGCGCCCTTTCCCGATACTGCCTGATGTCCCGCAGGAAGGGGGTACGGGGGGAACCACGTCGTTCCCCCAGTTCCTCTCCTGAGTGACGGAGAGTAACGCGCGCAGCGCGTTACATATCCATACCGCCCATGCCGCCCATGCCGCCCATGCCGCCCATGTCGGGCATTCCGCCCGGGCCGCTCTTCTTGTCTTCGACCAGCTCGGCCACCATGGCATCGGTGGTGAGCATCAGGCCGGCGACCGAGGCCGCATTCTGCAGCGCGGTGCGCGCCACCTTGGTCGGGTCGATCACGCCCATTTCCACCAGGTCACCGAACTCGTCAGTCTGCGCGTTGTAGCCGAAGTTGCTGCCCTTGCCTTCGACGATCTTGTTGAGCACCACCGAAGGCTCGGCGCCGGCGTTGGCCACGATCTGGCGCGTCGGCTCCTCCAGCGCGCGCAGCACGATCTTGATGCCGGCGTCCTGGTCGTGGTTCTCCCCCTTGAGGTTCTTGAGGGCCTGGCGCGCGCGCAGAAACGCCACGCCGCCGCCGGGCACCACGCCTTCCTCGACCGCCGCGCGGGTCGCATGCAGTGCGTCCTCAACGCGAGCCTTCTTCTCTTTCATCTCGACTTCGGTCGCGGCGCCGACCTTGATCAATGCAACGCCGCCGGCAAGCTTCGCCACGCGCTCCTGCAGCTTTTCCTTGTCGTAGTCGCTGGTCGCCTCGTCGATCTGCACGCGAATCTGCTTCACGCGCGCCTCGATCTGCTTCTTCTCGCCCGCGCCGTCGATGATGGTCGTATTCTCTTTCGCGGCCTCGATTTTCTTTGCGCGACCGAGGTCCTTCAGCGTCGCATTCTCGAGCTTGAGGCCGAGTTCTTCGCTGATCACGGTGCCGCCGGTAAGCACGGCCATGTCCTCGAGCATCGCCTTCCTGCGGTCGCCGAAGCCCGGGGCCTTGACGGCAACCGTCTTCAGGATGCCGCGGATATTGTTCACCACCAGCGTGGCGAGCGCTTCGCCCTCAACTTCCTCGGCAATGATCAGGAGCGGCTTGCCCGCTTTCGCGACCTGCTCGAGCAGCGGCAGAAGCTCACGGATCGAGCTGATCTTCTTGTCGTGCAGCAGGATGTAGGGATCCTCCAGCACCGCGATCTGCTTCTCGGGATTGTTGATGAAATAGGGCGACAGGTAGCCGCGGTCGAACTGCATGCCTTCGACGACTTCGAGCTCGCTATTGAGCGACTTGCCGTCCTCGACCGTGATCACGCCTTCCTTGCCGACCTTGTCCATGGCGTCGGCGATGATCTTGCCGATGTCGCTGTCGGCGTTCGCCGAGATCGACCCGACCTGGGCGATTTCCTTCGAGGTGGTGCAGGGTTTGGAGAATTTCTTCAGCTCGTCGGTCACCGCGACCACGGCCTTGTCGATGCCGCGCTTGAGGTCCATCGGGTTCATGCCCGAAGCGACGAACTTCATCCCTTCGCGCACGATCGACTGCGCGAGCACCGTAGCGGTCGTTGTACCGTCGCCGGCGACATCCGAGGTCTTGGACGCGACTTCCTTGACCATCTGCGCGCCCATGTTTTCGAACTTGTCCTTAAGCTCGATCTCCTTGGCGACCGAGACGCCGTCCTTGGTGACCGTCGGAGCGCCGAACGAGCGCTCGAGCACGACATTGCGGCCCTTCGGCCCCAGGGTGATTTTGATCGCATCGGCCAGAATGTTCATTCCGTGGACCATGCGGGTCCGAGCGCCCTCGTGAAAACGTACTTCCTTAGCAGGCATGTTTCTCTCCTAATTAGGTGGATCTTGTACTTGGATACGCTTAGGCGCCTTCGATGACGCCCATGATGTCTTCTTCCCGCATGACCAGCAGTTCCTCGCCCTTGACCTTCACGGTCTGGCCGGAGTACTTGCCGAACAGGATCTTGTCGCCGACCTTGACGTCGAGCGGAATGAGCTTGCCGGCGTCGTCTTTCTTGCCCTTGCCAACCGCGACGATTTCGCCCTGGTCGGGCTTTTCGGCGGCCGTGTCGGGAATCACGATGCCACCAGCGGACTTGCGCTCTTCCTCGATGCGCTTGACGATGACGCGATCATGCAACGGACGGATCTTCATAAGGGTCTCCACTCAAAATTTGTTTAAAAACAATGGACTAGGGAATCCCAATCCACAATCTGAAGGGGGCCTTGTTAGCACTCACCTTTGGCGAGTGCTAATGATAGCGACGAGCGACTCCGGTTTCAAGTGGTCCGCCAACAAAAACCTGCCACCGGCGGTCAAACGGAGGGGTGGTGCTCGAGATCAGGGCGGTTCCGGACGTAGCGGCCAACTCCAGCCGGTACGCCGCGGGACGCCGGCCTGAAGCGCGAATCACGCTTGCGCGGGACGGCCTGTTGGTGGCCGCGCGCTCAGCCCATCAGGGCAGGTGATGCAGTTGCTGTCCGAGCATCTCCGGCGTCACCACAACGACGCCGCCCGGGCTCACGTGAAAGCGCCGCCGGTCCTGTTCGGGATCGACGCCAATGCGTATGCCATCAGGCAGCCGGCAGCCCCGGTCGAGAATCGCGCGCTGCACGATAGCTCCGCGTCCGACGTCCACCGAAGGCAGCACCACCGAATCCTCGACGACCGCGTGCTCGTTGACGCGCACCTTCGAGAACAGCAGCGAGCGTCGAGCGGTCGCGCCGCTTACCACGCAACCGCCCGAGACCATCGACTCGACGGCCAGGCCGCGACGACCTTCCTCGTCGAACACGAACTTTGCCGGCGGCAGCTGCTCCTGGTGCGTCCAGATCGGCCACTGCGCATCGTAGAGATCCAGCTCGGGCTGCACCTTCACCAGCTCCATGTTCGCCTCCCAGAACGCGTCGATCGTTCCGACGTCGCGCCAGTAAGGCACGCCGTTGGCGACGTTCACGCAGCTGCTGGCGAAATTATGGGCGAAGACCTGGTAGCCACCGCGCACGAGGTGCGGGATGATGTCCTTACCGAAATCGTGGCTCGAGCCGGAATCCGCTGCATCGCGGATCAGTTGCTCATACAGAAACTTGGCCTCGAACACGTACACGCCCATGCTGATCAGTGCGCGGTCCGCGTGCCCGGGCAGCGGAGCGGGTTTGGCCGGCTTTTCCTGGAAACCCGTGACCCGGGATTGCGCGTCGACCGCCATCACACCGAAGTCGCTTGCCTCGGCCACCGGCACCTCGATGCACGCAACCGAAAGGTCCGCCTCGCGCTGCACGTGCTCGGTGACCATCTTCGAATAGTCCATCTTGTAGACGTGATCGCCCGAAAGCACGAGCACATAGCGCGGTGCATGGTCACGCAGGATGTCGAGATTCTGGAACACGGCGTCGGCGGTGCCCTGGTACCAGTCGGCCGTCACGCGCTGCTGCGCAGGCAACAGCTCGACAAACTCCTGAAAGCGGCCGTCCAGGAACGACCAGCCGCGTTGCACATGCCCGATGAGACTCTGTGCCTTGTACTGGGTGGCGATGCCGATACGTCGCACACCCGAGTTGACGCAGTTCGAGAGCGTGAAATCGATGATGCGGAACTTGCCGCCGAACGGTACGGCCGGCTTGGCGCGCCAATTGGTCAGTGGACCGAGACGGCTGCCGCGCCCGCCCGCGAGAATCAGGGCCAAACTTTGGCGCGCCAAACGCTTTTCCGAGACAGGCTCGGGTCGGTCCGGCGGAACAGTTTCAACAATACGCGGAAAATCGATCAGACTCACGGTTCCTCCCGAGTATCAGCCTACCCCCTTTTTTCATGTTACCCCCGGCCGTCGCCGCAGCTTGACCGCTATCAAATGTGATCGCTGCGAGCACCCGCACCGGTCAGTCACGCGCTTTCCGCTACCATCGGACCGACCGGAATCGCCCCGGCGCCCGATGCCAACAAACTCGATGAATGTCCTCTTCGTTACTCCGGAATGCGCAGGCCTGGTCAAGACCGGCGGATTGGGAGACGTCAGCGCAGCGCTGCCGGCGGCTCTGCGGCGCCTTGGCTACGACGTCCGGGTGCTCCTGCCCGGATACCGGAACGTACGCACCGCGTTTGCCTCGGGTGAAACGATCGCGGAACTCGGGCCCTTCGCGGGTTTTCCTGCCGCACGCATCGTCACCGGCGAGGGCACGCTCGGCACGACCGCCTGCATGCTCGAATGCCCAGAATACTACGACCGCGACGCCGGCCCCTATCTCGACGTCCGCGGACTGCCTTACTCCGACAATGCGCAGCGCTTCGGGTTCCTCGGCTATGCCGCTGCGCGCATTGCGCACGGCGCCATCCCCGGCTGGATGCCGGACGTAGTTCACTGCAACGACTGGCAAACTGCGCTCGCGCCGGCCTATGTGCGGCACGTCCTCGGCGGTACGACGGCCTGCGTGCAGACGATCCACAATCTTGCCTTCCAGGGCCTGTTTCCGCGCCAGGTGCTGGGGCCGCTTGGGCTTCCGGGTTCGAGCTTCACGATCGACGGTCTCGAGTACTACGGCCAGGTTTCGTTTCTCAAGGCGGGCCTGGTCTACGCCGACGCGCTTACCACCGTGAGCCCGACCTATGCTCGGGAGATCCAGCAGGAGGCGCTCGGATTCGGCCTGCACGGCCTGCTCGCGCACCGCCGAGAGGCCCTGACCGGCATTCTGAACGGCATCGATGACCGGATATGGGACCCGGCGACCGATCCACACCTCGAGCAGTGCTATGGACCGGACTCGCTCGAGCTCAAGGTGGTGAACAAGGTGGTGTTGCGCCGCATGCTTGGCCTTGAACAGGCGCCAGCAAAGGCGCTCATCGGGGTGGTCAGCCGACTGACGCAGCAGAAGGGCCTTGACCTGCTGCTCGAGGCGGCGCCTCGCCTGCTCAAGCAACCGGCGCAACTCGCTGTACTCGGCAGCGGCGAGCCCGAGCTTGAGCGCGCTTTTGCGGCGCTCGCCGAAGCGTATCCGGGTCGCGTCGCCGTTCGCTCGGGCTTCGACGAGCGGCTGGCGCACCGCATCGAGGCGGGCGCCGACCTCGTTCTGATGCCGTCGCGCTTCGAACCCTGCGGTCTGAATCAGATGTACAGCCAACGCTACGGCACGCCGCCGGTGGTGCGCCGCACCGGCGGGCTCGCAGACACGGTGATCGATTGCACCCCGGCAGCACTCGATCGCGGAGAGGCATCGGGATTCGTATTCGAGGAGCCGAGCTCGGCGGCCCTTGTCACCGCGATTGAGCGAGCGCTCAAGGTGTATCGGGAACGCCCCCGCTGGCACAGGCTGCAGCGCAACGGCATGCGGCGCGACTTCAGCTGGGCGGCGAGCGCGCAGCGCTACGCCGGAATTTACGAGCGTCTTAAGCGGGGACGCAGCTGATTCAGGTCCAGAGCATCAAGCCGAGCTCGAGCGGATGCGTCAGACCCGCATGGTACGGCACCATCCGGATGCGGTAGTCGAGCTGACCGCAAAGCTCCGGGGTCAGCTCGAGCACGAAACGCGTTTCGTCCCCGCCGCTTGCTGTCACGGCATGGAAGCGGTAGCACTTGCGATCGGCGGGGTGCGGCTTGCCGTTCTCACGAGAAAGCGCGAGCTCCACCGCGACGTCGTCCGGCGCAAGTCCGTTCAGACGCACCGCGACTTCGAACGCGACGGCCTCGCCGAACTGCGCCCGCTTGCGCGGCGTGTCGACGCGGCGCACCGACACGCCGGACCAGGCGCTGCGCACGCGCGCCTTCCACTGCGCCAAGTCGCGCGCCAGACGGTGACCGTCGGCGGCGTAGCGCCGGCCCTGCTGCGCGGCTGGCGCATAAAACTTCTCGACATACTCATTCAGCATGCGCCGGCTGTTGAAGTGGGGCAGGATGCTCGCCATCGAGCGCTTGGCGAGACGCACCCAGCCCGGCGAGAAGCCAAGCGGGCCGCGAGCGTAGTAAAGCGGTACGACGTGATCCTGCAGAATTTCGTACAGCGTGCGCGCCTCCTCGCGGTCCCGCCGTGCGGCATCGAAGTTCTCGGCCGCCGGCTTGATCGCCCAGCCATTGGTACCGTCGTAGCCCTCGTCCCACCAGCCGTCGAGCACCGAAAGGTTCACCACCCCGTTGATCGCCGCTTTCATCCCGGAGGTGCCCGAAGCCTCGAGCGGATAGATCGGATTGTTCAGCCAGACGTCGACCCCCGTCACCATGCGTCGTCCCAGCCGCAGGTCGTAGCCCTCGACCAGCAGCACCTTGCCCTCGAACTCGGGCATGCGAGCGACCTCAGAGACGCGCCGGATGAGTTCCTGACCCGGCCCGTCGGCCGGGTGCGCCTTGCCCGCGAACACGAACACCACTGGACGCTGCGGGTCGGAGACCACTCTCCGCAGCGCCCCCAGGTCGTCGAACAGCAGCGTGGCGCGCTTGTAGGTCGCGAAGCGCCTGCCGAAGCCGATCGTGAGCGCGTTCGGGTCGGCGGGATCGGCATGGCGCAGCACACGGTCGAGATGCGCCTCGCTGCCCCGGTTGCGCGCGGTCTGCTCGGCAATGCGAAAACGCACCAGGTGCAGCATCTGGGACTTGAGGTATTGGCGCACACTCCAGAACATGTGGTCCGGGATCTGGTTGATGCCCTCGGCGCAGTCCGGACGGTCGAGATTCTCCGACCACTCGAGGCCCAGTACCCGGGCGAAGGTCTCGTTCCACTCCGGCGCGAGGAAGGTCGGAACATGCACGGCGTTGGTCACATGCGTGATGGGGCTTTCCTGCGGCGGAACCTGCGGCCAGAGATCGCGTAGCAACTCCGAGGAGACGCCTGCGTGGACCCGCGAAACGCCATTCTGGAAGCGTGACCCGCGCACCGCGAGCGCGGTCATGTTGAAATCCGCGCGGCCCGGCATGCGTCCAAACTGGAGCAACCGTTCGCTTTGCAGCCCCAGTTCGCGGCAATACTCCTCGAAGTACAGCTGAACGCTCGCCTCGGCGAAATGATCATGTCCAGCGGCTACCGCGGTGTGCGTGGTGAACACGGTGCTCGCCGCTACCGCCTCGAGCGCAGCGTCGACGTCGAGCCCCGCCTGGATCAGTCCGCGCATGCGCTCGAGGATCAGGAACGCCGCGTGACCTTCGTTGATGTGCCAGACCGTCGGCGCAATACCGAGCGCGCGTAGTACGCGCGTGCCACCGATGCCCAACAGGATCTCCTGCTCGATTCGCGTCGCGCGGTCACCGCCGTAGAGCCGGAAGGTGACGGCGCGGTCGGTTTCGGCGTTTTCCGCAACATCGGTGTCCAGCAGGTAAAGCGTGACGTGCCCAACCCGGGCGCGCCAGACTTTCGTGTGCACCGTTCTCCCCGGCAGCGCTACCTGTACGTGCAGCTCACCGCCATCGGCGAGGCGCACAGGATCGATCGGCAGCGCTTCGAAGTCGGAATGAATGTAGGCGGCGTTCTGGCGGCCTTCGGCATCGATCGTCTGGGCGAAGTAGCCCTGGCGGTAGAGCAGCCCGACGCCGATGAACGGCAGCCGCAGGTCGCTGGCCGTCTTGCAATGATCGCCGGCAAGGATGCCGAGGCCACCGGAGTAGATGGGCAGGCTTTCGTGCAATCCGAATTCGGCGCAGAAGTACGCGACAAGGTCATCATCGGCGACGCGCGCGGCGCCTTCACGCCGGGCGCTGTCGCCGCGGTAGGTGTCGTAGGCCGACAGCACGCGATTGTAAGTCGCGACGAAAGCCGGATCGGCCGCCGCGGCAAGCAGCCGACTCTCGTCCACGCGCTGCAGCATCGCCTTGGGGCTATGGCCGACCGCCTGCCACAGCCGCGGATGGAGCCGCGAGAAGAGCAACCGTGTGGGCCGATCCCAGCTGTACCAGAGGTCGTTGGCCAGCTCTTCGAGACGCGCAAGGCGGCGCGGAATTCTCGGGTTGACCTCGATCGTGTAGCGCGTCCCCGGCGTTGGCATCGTGTCGCTGTTTTTGTCTTGGCGCGACAACCGGAGCAAGCCGGCCGCGCGATCGCTCAGGCCCCGATTCTAGTCGCTGTCCGGTCGCTCGGCATCAGTCCAAGCCCAAATCCGCCCATAGCGCGTCCACGCGCCGGCGCACTTCGGCGTCCATGACAATCGGCCGACCCCAGGTGCGCGAGGTCTCGCCGGGCCATTTGTGCGTGGCATCGATGCCCATCTTCGAGCCCAGTCCGGCGACCGGGCTCGCGAAGTCGAGGTAATCGATCGGCGTGTGTTCCGCGATCAGCGTGTCGCGTGCAGGGTCGACGCGGGTGGTGATCGCCCAAACCACCTCCTTCCATTCGCGCACCGCGACGTCATCGTCCACCACGACGATGAACTTGGTGTACATGAACTGACGTAGATAACTCCAGACGCCGAACATGACACGCTTGGCGTGACCTGGATACTGCTTTTTCATGCTCACCACCGCCAGGCGATACGAGCAGCCTTCAGGCGGCAAATAAAAGTCGACGATCTCCGGAAACTGCTTGGCCAGGAGCGGCACGAACACCTCGTTTAACGCGACGCCCAGCATCGCGGGCTCGTCAGGCGGCTTGCCGGTGTAGGTGCTGTGGTAGATCGGCGAGCGCCGCATGCTGATGCGCTCGATGGTCAGCACCGGAAAGCGCTCGACCTCGTTGTAGTAGCCGGTGTGATCGCCGAACGGCCCCTCGGGCGCCATGTCGTCGGGATGGATCGCGCCCTCGAGCACAATCTCCGCCGAGGCCGGCACCTGCAGGTCATTGCCGAGGCATTTCACCAGCTCGGTACGCGAGCCGCGCAGCAATCCAGCGAATTGGTACTCGCCGAGGGCGTCCGGGACCGGCGTCACTGCCGCGAGGATGGTCGCCGGATCCGCGCCAAGGGCCACGGCCACCGGAAACGGCTTGCCCGGCAGCGCCAAGCCATGGTCGCGAAAATCGAGCGCGCCGCCGCGATGCGCGAGCCATCGCATGATGACGCGATTCGGCCCGATCACCTGCTGGCGATAGATGCCGAGATTCTGGCGCGGCTTATGCGGGCCGCGCGTCACTGTCAGGCCCCAGGTGATAAGCGGCCCAGCGTCCTCCGGCCAGCAGGTCTGTACAGGCAAGCGCGCGAGATCCACGTCCTTACCCTCCCAGATCACGTCCTGGCACGGCGCCGAATCGAGAACCTTCGGGGCCATGTCGAGCACCTTGGAGGCGAGCCCCTTCAATTCAGGGAGCTTCGCCCACAGGTCGCGAAAGCCCTTAGGCGGCTCGGGTTCGCGCAGCGCCGCGAGCAGCCGGCCGATGTCGCGCAGCGCGCTTGGGTCGTCGGTTCCCATGCCGAGGGCAATCCGGCGCACCGTGCCGAACAGGTTTCCAAGCACGGGAATCGAGTATCCCTTCGGCCGCTCAAACAGGATGGCCGGCCCGCCGCGCTTGAGCGTGCGATCACAGATTTCGGTCATTTCCAACCGTGGTGAAATTTCCGCCGTGACCCTTCGCAGCTCGCCCGCGGCCTCGAGCTGGGCGAGGAAGTCGCGCAAATCGTCGTAGCGCATCAGCGCCTGACGGCGCGCAGACGCTCGCCGACTGCCTCCGCGAAGTCGAACAACTGCAGATCGCGCCCGAGCACCGGGTAGTCCCGCTCGACGGCGCCCAGGACCAGCGTCAACGTCGTCTGCCCGAACCAACCCAGTGCGCAAAGCGCGATCGCCGCCGCCGCAAGCAGCGTGCCCGCGAAGGGGAGCATACGCGCCGCAGCGTCCAGACCCCGAAAGGTGGACTGCACTAGCCCGGCCACGCCTTGGCCGCCGCTTGACGTGCTGCCCTGGGCCGCGGCCACGTCCTCGGCCGCGGCGCTGGCCAGCGCCGCGAGCGGCCCCGACAAAACGAAAACAATCAGCGCCAGGATCACCAGCATGGCGCCCCAATTGATCTTGCGCATGTCGCGCGCAAACCCGATGCGCACCGCCGCGATGGAGCCGAGCGGCATCGTTTCGAGCTGCTGCGCGCCACGGTGCACGAGGCTTGTCGGATACAGCATCAGACTCGAGCCGCGCAAGGCGCCGCGCAGAAAGTCGAACCGCATCAAAGGTACATCGCCGTTGTTCATCGCCAAGGGAGTGCGCTCGGAAGGGGAAAGGATAGAACGATGCCGGCGAAGACTGCGCCGCCGACCCAGTTATTGTGCATGAAGGCCCTGAAACATCCCTCGCGCGTGCGGCCGCGAATCAGCGACCAATGATAAGCCATCATCCCCGCGGCAACGCCGAGACCGGCGTAGTATGGCCAAGCCAGCTTGAGCGCCACACCTAGGCCGGCAAGCGCGGCGAGCATCGCAGCGTAGCAAGCCATCACGGCGGCGACATCGAACCGTCCCAGCGTCAGCGCAGAAGTTCGAATGCCGATCTTGGCGTCGTCGTCGCGATCGACCATCGCGTACTCCGTGTCGTAGGCGAAGGCGTAAAAAACGTTCGCCGCCAGCAGCGCCCAGCACTCTGCGGGCAGGCGGTTCTGGATCGCAGCATAGGCCATCGGGATACCGAAGCCGAACGCAACGCCGAGATAAGCCTGCGGCAGCGCGAAGAAACGCTTCGTGAAGGGATAGGTGGCGGCGATCGCGAGGGCGACGAACGAAAGCGCAATTGCCAGGCGGTTCAGGTACAGCACCAGGCCAAATGCCGCGAGCGCGAACAGCGCACCCACCAGCAGCGCCTCCCAGGGTTCGATCTCGCGCGCGGCAAGCGGCCGGTTCCTGGTGCGCTCGACATGCGGGTCGAAATTGCGATCGGCGAAGTCGTTGATGGCGCAGCCTGCGGACCGCATCAGCAACGTGCCGAGTACGAAGATCACCAGGATCTCGGTCGTCGGGTGTCCGCGCGAGGCGAGCCATACCGCCCACAGCGTGGGCCACAGGAGAAGCAGCGTACCGATCGGTTTGTCGAGGCGGACGAGGCGCTCGTAAGCGTCCAGGCGCCTGGCGATCGGGGCGAGATTCACGGGGCGAAGCATAGCGCGACGAGGATCTGCGGTGCGCCGCCGATGCGACAGCGCCTAGGCATGGGTGAACTCGTGCCGTCCCGCGAGCCAGCGTTCCAGGTGACGCCGCGCCGCGGCCGGATCCTGCTCGAGCAGGGTCTCGGCGGCCTCATGCGCGGTGCGTGCCAGCGCCTCGTCGCGCTCGAGATTGGCAAAGCGAAGCAACGGCACGCCGCTCTGACGTTCGCCGAGGTACTCCCCTGGACCGCGCAGCATCAGGTCTTGGCGCGCGATCTCGAATCCGTCGCGATTCTCGTAGATCACCTTCAGGCGCGCGCGTGCCGGCTGCGAAAGCGGCGCCGCGTAGAGCAGGATGCAAACGCTGTCGCGCGCACCGCGACCAATTCGGCCGCGCAACT
Source organism: Burkholderiales bacterium (assembly GCA_041635755.1). Classification (GTDB taxonomy): domain Bacteria; phylum Pseudomonadota; class Gammaproteobacteria; order Burkholderiales; family SG8-39; genus JBFKUL01. The sequence goes on from JBFKUL010000068.1 coordinate 11,455, forward strand.
GGTGCAGCTGGGCAAGGCCAAAGCGCTCCGCATGCTCGATGACCATCAGCGAGGCGTTCGGCACGTCGACGCCGACCTCGACCACGGTGGTGGCCACCAGCACCTGAGTCTCGCCCGCAACGAATGCCTGCATTGCCGCCGCCTTTTCTGCAAGCGGCAGGCGGCCATGCAGCAGGCCCACGCGCAGGCCCGTCAGCTCGCGTGTCAGCGTGGCATAGGTCTCGAGCGCGGCCTGCAGATCGCGCTCCTTCGATTCCTCGATGACCGGACACACCCAGTACGCCTGCTGGCCCTCGGCGCAGGCATCGCGAATGCGGGTCAGCACTTCGCCGCGGCGCGCCGCCGACACCAGCCGCGTCGCCACGGGTCGCCGGCCCGGGGGCAGCTCGTCGATCAGCGAGACGTCGAGGTCCGCGTAGTACGTCATGGCGAGCGTGCGCGGAATCGGCGTTGCGCTCATCATCAGCTGATGCGGTAGTTCTTCCATCGCGTTCGCGCGCTCGCCTTTCTTTTTCAGCGTCACGCGCTGCTGCACGCCGAAGCGGTGCTGCTCATCGACCACGACCAGGCCGAGTCGTGCGAAGGTCACTTCCTTCTGAAACAGCGCGTGGGTGCCTACGACGATCGACGCCTCGCCTGACGCGATGGCTGCGAGCGCGCCGCGCCGGTCCTTGCCGGAGAGCCCGCCATGCAGCCAGGCGATGCGTACCCCGAGCGGCCCGAGCCAGGCCGAGAACTTACGCAGGTGCTGCTCGGCGAGGATCTCGGTGGGCGCCATGACCGCGGCCTGGCGGCCCGCGTCGACCGCAGCGAGGCATGCGATCGCTGCAATGATCGTTTTGCCGCTGCCGACGTCGCCCTGCAACAGGCGCTGCATCGGATGCGGTGTCGCAAGATCGCGCAGCACTTCCGCCATCGTGCGGCTCTGCGCGCGCGTCAGGCGAAACGGCAGCCGGCCGAGAAAATGTTTCAGCAGAGCGCCGTTTGCAGGCAATGCCGCCGCGCTACGCTCGCGCCGCGCCCGGTAGGCGACGCGAAGCGACAGCTGTTGCGCAAGAAGCTCGTCGAACTTCATTCGCGCCCATGCCGGGTGCGTGCGCTCGGCCAGTGCAGCGA
>JBFKUL010000069.1:0-12424 GCA_041635755.1 Burkholderiales bacterium
AGTGTGTATTCAAGCCCGGGTAGCTAGGCTCCCAGTCAACGGGCACGGATTCGTGGCGGAGTCCGTACAGGGAGTCGAACTCGAAGCCCACAAAAGAAACGGCCCGCTGATCGCGGGCCGCTCAAAAGACTAAGTGGTTTCAATTTGCGGCACGTGCCGCGCCATTAGGCTCCGCGTTGCTTGGGCCCGAAGGTACGCAGGTGAAAACGACCGTCCTTGTTGAACAGCCACGTCTCGGTCACCTCAAGCACACCGTTATGCAGCCATTCCTCGGGCGGCACCGGCAACGCGCCGGCACGCTCCAAACTGGCACGGGCGAGGCCGTCTGCTTCTTTCTCCGGCGTTCTCACCGTTTGGACGTTTCGAACGTTGCCGTTGGCGTCGACTTCGAAACGCAGCACGACGACCGCGCGCAGGAGCGGCTGGAGGTCCCCCGTGACCGTTTTCCCCGTGCTCGTCTCAAAGATGCGCTTGCAAAGCGCGACCTTGTACTGCTCCATCGTTGTGTAGGGCGATGCTACACGCGGTTTCGCCTTCGCCACAGGAGGCGGGGGCGGCGGGGGCGGCGTAACCTTCGCGACCGGCGGCGGCGGGGTCGGAGCAGTCGGCTCCGGAACCGTCGTGCACGAGGCCACGACGACACCTGACAGCGCTATAAGAACAGCACGGATCCCTGGTTTGCGAGGCATGCGAATCAGCTCCTTGATCGCGCAAGAAATGCGACGGCTATTTATACCGTCCCATGCCGCGCTGGAGAAAGGAGAAAGGTCACGTCGATGACGGACCGGCCGTGATACGTCACAGTCGGCACAATCCGGGCAGGCGATTCTTGGTGGCATAGTTGGCAAGTTGCCGAGCTCGCGTTCCGGGAGCGGATTTGCGCCATGTCAAGTACCGCAGGATAACGCAAACCGGGGACTCGTTCTTTTGGTCGATTTCTGGCGGGGAAACGGCCCGCTTGATCTTGCCCCGTGAGCCGTGGGAAGTCCTGTGCGTGCGCCAAGACATCGCCAATGCAATGGGGTCGAGGTGCGCGTTCTTAAGACCGAGATCGGCACTTTCGCGGCGGGTGTGAAAAAGTGTATTTGAGTTCGGGTTAGCATGGCGTAGCCTTGCTTTCCATGGGGCGTATTTGCCGGAATGGGAGAGGCAGATGAGACAATTCACGTTGACCGTTTCCTTAGCGGTCGCACTTAGCGGTTGCGCGGCCATGTCGGACGCTTGGGACAGCAGCAAGAACTGGGCATCCGGGCTCACCTCCGCGACGCCAGCCAAGAACGACGGCGGCGTGCTCGTCAATAACGATGGCATGACGCTTTACACGTTTGACCGCGATCCTGTCGGCGGCGGAAAGAGCGTGTGCAATGGCCAGTGCGCGTCGCTCTGGCCGCCGCTGATGGCCAAAGAGGACGCCAAAGGTTCGGGTGCCTACACGGTGATCACGCGTAACGACGGGGCAAAACAGTGGGCCTATAAGGGCAAGCCGCTCTACCTATGGATCAAGGACAAGAAGCAGGGAGATAGGTCGGGTGATGGCTTCAATAAGGTTTGGCATGTCGCGCGGCCCTGAAGCGGTTTGCTGAGCAAGGTAATCACGTTTCCGAGGGCATCCGCCCTCGGTGCTTGGCATAGCGCCGGGAGGCACCGCTCAACGAACAAACCGCAGTTCGCTCACGACGATCGAGCGGCAAGTATTTGAGCGAAGCGGGCGCATCCAATCCGCGCCAGGCGATCAACTTTGGACCAGCACTTACGGCGCGATGGTGTCAGCCAGTAAGGCGTCGCCCCGCGCCGGGGCGCCGAGGCAGACACCGCCCTGGGGTGGGCGGTGGCCGATCGGCGACTTTGGGTAGCCGGGCGAGCGGCGCTACTCTTGCGTGTAGACGATGTCGCTGCGCCGGTGTTGCGACCACACGTTCTCGTCATGCCCCTCAGGCCTGGGTTTCTCCTCGCCCCAGCTGACGGTCTCGATACGCTGATCGGGGATTCCCAGCAGCAGCAACGCCCGCTTCAGGCTGTCGGCGCGTCGCTGTCCAAGTGCGAGGTTGTACTCGCGGCTCCCGCGCTCGTCCGCGTTGCCCTCGATTCGCAGCATGGCCGAATCGCGACTACGAAGGTAGGCGGCGTGCGCCTCGACAACCGGGCGGTACTCCGGCTTGATGTCGTACTGGTCAAAATCGTAGTAGATGCTGCGCTTGGCCAATAGGCTGCCGGGATCCTGCAGAGTTCTCCCCGCGCCGGCGCGCGGTGCAACAGCTGTAGCCGCCGAGTGAGGCGCGGAATGCAGTGCGGTCGACGTATTCGAACCGGAAGGCGGCGCGGAAGAATCCTTGACTTGCTCGCTCGCGCAGCCGCCAAGCATCAGGACGAGTGAGGATACTAGTGAGACTGCGGACAACTTGATGGTCATGGCATCACCTTTCTTAACGGGTCAAAAGAAAGTGATCCACGCGCTTGCGTGGCAGATCTTCTCTGAAAGAAAAATATAGCCGACACGCAAGAACTTGTAATGCCCTATGAGCGTACATCTGAGGAATTGTTGGCACTACGCGAAGGATTGTCGAGTCCGCTTCGGGGCGGTACATCGATGTCGGCTCGCCAAGCCCTGCATTGCGCCCTGAGCTTGCCTGGGAGCGTCGCAGCAAGATGCGGCAACGCCCCTGGCGCTAGAGGTGTCCGATGAGATCTCGCGGATGCGCAATCAGCACATCCGCATTCCATGTCGACGGAGCGCCGTTGTCGGTTCCACTGTATCCGTACTCCACCGCGACGGCGCGCATCTGCGCAGCGCGCGCTGCCTGGATATCGCGCAAGTCGTCGCCGACGTAGCAGCAGTGGGCTGCGGCAAGGCCGAGGCGCTCCGCGGCGAGCAACAAAGGCGCAGGGTGGGGTTTCGGGTAAGGCGTCGTGTCGCCACATATCGTGCAGGCGGGCGTAAGGCCCAGCGACGATACGATGGCCAGCGTGAAGCGTGTTGGTTTGTTCGTGACGATGCCCCAGGCGAGGCCGCGAGCTTCCAGCGCGCGAAGAAGGTCGCTGACCCCTGGAAACAACCGGGTGTCGACGCATACGCGTTCGCTGTAATACGCAAGAAAAGTCTCGCGCATGTCGGCGTAGTCCGCGTCGCCGGGGTGAAGATTGAATCCAATGCGAAGCAGGCCGCGGGCGCCGCTTGACGCATGCGGGCGCACTTCGTCAATTGGCAGACCTGCGAGACCGCGCGCGATGCGCATTCGGTTAAGTGCATGGCCTAGGTCCGCAGCCGTATCGGCCAGCGTGCCGTCGAAATCGAACAGGACGGCGCTCGTACGATGGCGCGAGAAATGATCAGACATCCCGAACGCAGCGCAACAGATAGTTCACGCTGCAGTCTGGGCTGAGCCAATAGCGTCGGGTGAGGGGGTTGTAGCTCATTCCAATCAGCTCGAGCGGCCGGAGACCTGCATTGCGGCAGTGGTGCGCAAGCTCGGAGGGCCGAATGAATCGGGCGTAATCGTGAGTGCCTCGAGGAAGCAGCTTGAGAATGTATTCCGCGCCCAGGATGGCGAACAGGTAGGACTTCGGGTTTCGATTGATGGTGGAAAAGAACACGTGCCCCTCGGGCTTCACAAGGCGCGCGCACGCAACGACGGTGCTGGCGGGGGCGGGCACGTGCTCTAGCAGCTCCATACAGGTGACGACGTCGAATTCTCCGGCGTGATCGGCCGCGAAGGCCTCGGCCGAGGCCAGCTGGTAAGTCACCGGCAATCGACTCTCGAGAAGGTGGAGCCGCGCAACGTTGAGCGCCTTTTCCGATAGATCAATGCCGCACGCGCGGGCGCCGCGCCGCGCCATGGACTCCGTGAGAATGCCGCCGCCGCAGCCGACATCGAGCGCCGCGCGGCCGGCGAGCCGGACGTTCTCATCAATCCAGTTCAGACGCAGCGGATTGATGTCGTGCAGCGCTCGGAACTCGCTGTGCGGATCCCACCAGCGATGCGCAAGATCGCTGAACTTCGCAAGCTCAGCCGGATCGGCGTTGGACTCGGTGCTCACAATGGACAAGTGTAACGGTGGCCTTCCAGGTTCCGCAAAAAAAAAGCCCTGCCGAAGCAGGGCTTCCTTAGAGGATGGATGATCAGTTCTTCTGCGTTCCGACCACTTCAACCTCAACGCGGCGGTTCTTGGCACGGCCTTCGCGCGTCGTGTTGCTCGCAACCGGCTGGTTCTCACCCTTGCCTTCCGCGTAGATGCGGTTCGGCTCGATGCCCTTCGACACCAGGTAGCCTTTGACCGCTTCGGCGCGGCGCACCGAGAGCTTCTGGTTGTATGCGCTCTCGCCAATAGCGTCCGCGTGACCGATCGCGATCACGACTTCGAGGTTGATACCTCTGGCCTTGCTCGCGAGGTCATCGAGCTTGTCCTTGGCCACCGGCTTGATGACGGACTTGTCGAAGTCGAACAGCACGTCCGCAGCAAGCGTCACCTTCTGAGCGACCGGCTTGGGCGCGGGCGCGGGCGCGGGCGCCGGTGCTGGCGCCGGCGCGGGTGCCGGTGCGACGGGCGCGGGGGCCGGAGCCGGTGCGGGCGCGGGGGCCGGAGCTGGCGCGGGGGCCGGACGCGGGACGAGGTCTGGATCGCACTCGGCGATCGCCATCGACGGCGTCCAGTAAGAGGTGCGCCAGCACTGGCCAGAAGTATTCTTCCAGACCTGGTTGCCCGCCGGGGGCTCGATCCAGTATCCGTTCTTCGACTGCGCCGCCGCGTTCAGCGAGACGGTCGTAAGCGCAACGCCCGCCACCAAGGCAAGCGGCATCCACATTTTTTTGCTCATAGAAATTGTTCCTCTCGTTTTGAAGGGGTTCTTGAGTGTTCGGGGGACTGCAAGGCGCTGGCGCGCCTCAACTATTTAGTTGATTATGCCAAAATTTAGCACGACTGTCCAAATTTGTCACAAACGCGCTTTTCAGGGTGCCCTCACTCACCAAGAGGCGACCCGCCACCCAGACGTGGCTGACGTGCTCCCTGCCTGCTGCGTAGACAAGTTGGGAAACGGGATCAAAGCACGGTGCAAGCTCCGGACCAGAGAGTCGCACAGCGGTGAAATCGGCTGCCTTGCCGACAGTAATCGATCCCGTCTCGGCGCCAATGCCAAGCGCGATGGCACCTGCAAGCGTTGCCGCGCGAAGCGCGGCGTGCGCGGGCATCGCTTCGGCGTCGCGCCCGACAGCCTTGGCGAGGAGCGCCGCGTGGCGCATCTCCTGAAACATGTCGAGCCGGTTATTGCTCGCTGCGCCATCGGTTCCCAAAGCGACATTTACGCCCGCTTGCAGCAGCGTCGCGACCGGGGCAAAGCCGCTTGCGAGCTTGAGGTTCGATGACGGGCAGTGCACCACGGTGCAACCGTGCCGCGCGAGCATGTTCACTTCCTCGGGCAACAGGTGAACCGAATGCACGGAGATTAGCCCTGGGCCCAGCAGGTCGAGGCGGCGCAGACGCTCGAGGGGTCGCGATCCATGTTCCGCGATCGAGCGCTCGACCTCATCCGCCGTCTCATGCACGTGAATGTGCACGGGAAGATCCAGCTCCGCCGAGAGTTTGGCGACCTTGCGAAAGGTGCCATCGGACACCGTGTAGGGCGCATGCGGCGCGAGACAGAACGACAACGACGGGTGATCACTGTAACGATCCCGCAGCGCAAGACCTTTTTGCAGATAGTCGTCCGGATCCGAGGCGTAGGCGGAAGGAAACTCGATTACGATCATTCCCGCCGCGGCGCGCATTCCTGATTCGAGCGCTGCTTCGATTGCGGCTTCTGGAAAGAAATACATGTCGTTGAAGCACGTAGTGCCTCCGCGCAGCATCTCGGCACACGCGAGCAGCGTGCCGTCCTTTACGAACTGCGGTGACACGTGCTTCATTTCCGCCGGCCAGATGTGCTCCTCGAGCCAGCGCTTAAGCGGCAGGTCGTCCGCCATGCCTCGCATCAGTGTCATTGCAGCATGGGTGTGCGCATTGATGAGGCCCGGGACGAGTACATGCTCGGGCAGATCGACCCTTTCATATTGCGAGAAGCGTCGGCTCGCTTCGTCGACATGCAGCACGCTTTCGATGCGTCCTTCGCGCACCGCCACGGCATGGTTTTCGAGCACGGTCCCGGAGGGCTCGACCGGAACGACCCAGCGTGCGCAGAGAAGGGAACTCATGGCCATGAAAGAAAGCGAAATCCCGACACTCGCTGCATCTTCGTAGTGCTCAATAGATGTGCAGTCATTTCGGCGTTCCGGTAACTTCCACCTCAACGCGACGGTTCGGCTCAAGGCAAGCGATGAGCGCCTTGCGGTCCTTCGGATCCGGGCAGCTACTGACGGGCAAGGTCTTGCCAAAGCCGAAGGTTTCGATCTTGGAGGCGTCCATGCCCTTGGAGATCAAGTATTTCTTGACGGCGTCGGCGCGTTTCTCAGACAGCTTCTGGTTGTAACTCTCCGCGCCGAGCTGGTCGGCGTGCCCGCTCACCGTCGCGGACTTGACGGTTCCGATTCCGGGAAGCTTATCCACGATATCGCGATCAAGCCGGAACAGGTCGAGCTTGTCGAGAGTCGCTTTGTTGTGGTCCATAGTCACCACGGTTTTGAGCACCGGCACGGGCTTCGGGGCCGGCTTGGTCGCCGGCGTTACTACAGGTGCCGGGTGTGGCGTCGGAACGGCTGCCGGCGCAGGTGCGGGCGTTGGCGCAGGCGCGGCGGCTCGCGCCACCACCGGTGCGGGCTTTTCAGCCCCCACCATTGCGCATCCCACCAAGACAGACAGGGCAGCATATACGCCGGTCAGACCGGCGAATCGCAGTAGCTTATGCAGCATGAATATTCTCCCCACGGGTCTGTTTTTCGCACTTGATTGACCGCCAGCGCTCCCACTTGGGCTTCGACCGCGCGTTTCGTCCATCATCCTCGACCAGGGTACTTCTTGGCGTCCTATTTCACTCGGAACAATTGGCATGACGGGACGTGTGCGCCCCGACGACGCTGCCTTGGGCGTCGTAGGCTGATTCCGCCCGACTTTGTCGCGCAGTCCCCCTTCATTCGGTTGCCGGTTTCCGGGTTGATCGCCCCCGGTCGGCACGCAAGGCGTTCGATTTAAGCACAGCTGTCGCCGTGGCGACAGGCAGAGCGAACACGACCGGACGACGATTCAGCGTCCGGATCACGTGGCGCCGGGTGTCCCGTCGCGAACGAGAATTGCGCCGCTTTGTGCATGTCTCGCGTGATAAAATTTCGCGTTTTTTGATGCCCACGATCTGCGGCGCCGATGGGGCGTGGCGGGACGAACCGGCACTTACCCCGCCCTACGCGAGTCGACATGGAATCCATTGCCAAGGAAACGCTTCCGGTCAGTCTAGAGGAGGAGATGCGGCGCTCCTACCTCGACTACGCGATGAGCGTGATCGTTGGGCGTGCATTGCCGGATGTGCGCGACGGACTGAAGCCGGTGCATCGTCGCGTGCTGTACGCCATGCATGAGCTGTCCAACGACTGGAATCGGCCGTACAAGAAGTCGGCCCGCATCGTGGGCGATGTAATCGGCAAGTACCACCCGCACGGCGACACCGCGGTCTACGACACGATCGTGCGCATGGCGCAGAATTTCTCGCTGCGCTACATGCTGGTGGATGGCCAGGGCAATTTCGGTTCTGTGGACGGCGACAACGCTGCCGCCATGCGTTACACGGAAATCCGGATGGCGAAGATCGGGCACGAGTTGCTGGCCGACATCGACAAGGAAACCGTGGATTTCGGGCCGAACTACGACGGTTCGGAGCATGAGCCGCTGATCCTGCCGGCGCGCATTCCCAATCTGCTGATCAACGGCTCATCCGGAATCGCCGTGGGCATGGCGACCAATATTCCGCCGCACAATCTCTCCGAAGTGGTGGATGCGTGCCTGCACGTCCTGGGGAACCCGCAGTGCGACGTCGGCGAGCTGATCCGATTGGTGCCCGCGCCGGATTTTCCGACGGCGGGTCTGATCCATGGTGTCTCCGGCGTGCACGAAGGCTATCGCACCGGGCGCGGGCGCGTGGTTATGCGGGCGCGCACCCATTTCGAAGACCTGGAGAAAGGCAACCGGCAGGCGATCATCGTTGATGAGCTGCCCTACCAGGTGAACAAGAAAGCGCTGCTCGAGCGCATCGCAGAGCTGGTCACCGAGAAGAAAATCGACGGCATTTCGGACATCCGCGACGAGTCCGACAAATCCGGCATGCGGGTTGTGATCGAGCTCAAGCGCGCCGAGATCCCTGAGGTGGTGCTCAACAATCTGTACAAGCAGACGCAGCTGCAGGACACCTTTGGCATGAACATGGTCGCGCTTGTCGATGGCCAGCCGAAGCTGATCAATCTCAAGGAACTGCTTGAGGCGTTCATCGCCCACCGCCGGGAGGTGGTCACGCGACGCACGGTGTTCGAGCTGCGCAAGGCGCGTGAGCGCGGTCACATTCTCGAGGGACTTGCGGTAGCGCTCTCCAATGTGGATGAAGTGATCGAGCTGATCAAGAAGGCGCCGACGCCGGCGGATGCAAAGCGCGGTTTGATGGCGAAGGCGTGGCGATCGGATCTGGTGCGCGAGATGCTCAGCCGCGCCGGCGCGCAGGAGTTCCGTCCCGAAGGGCTTTCGGCCGAGTTCGGCCTGAAGGAAGTTGGCTACCGGCTGTCGGACGAGCAAGCGCAGGCGATCCTCGAGCTGCGCCTGCAGCGCCTCACGGGGCTCGAACAGGACAAGATCCGCGACGAGTACCGGGCGGTCATGGCGACGATCGCCGATCTGCTCGACATCCTCGACAAGCCGGCGCGCATCGTTGCGATCATCACCGAGGAGCTCAGCAAGATCCGCGAGGAGTTCGGTGACGCGCGCAGGAGCGAGATCGTCACGGTGGCGGAGGACATCTCGATGGAGGACCTGATCGCCCCGCAGGACATGGTGGTCACGTTCTCGCACGGAGGCTACGTCAAGTCGCAACCGCTCGCAGATTATCGGGCACAGCGCCGCGGCGGGCGCGGGCGCATGGCGACTGCGATCAAGGAGGACGATTTCATCGAGCGCCTGTTCGTGGCGCACTCGCACGACTACCTACTGTGCTTCAGCAACCGTGGCCGTCTCTATTGGCTCAAGGTCTACGAGGTGCCGCAGGGAAGTCGCACCAGCCGCGGCAAGCCCACGGTCAACATGTTTCCGCTCGAGGAGGGGGAGAAGATCACCGCGGTGGTCCCGGTGAAGGAATTCGACGACCAGCACTACGTGTTCATGGCGACCGCGCACGGCACGGTGAAGAAGTCTCCGCTTTCGGATTTCTCGCGGCCACGGCCATCGGGAATCATCGCGGTCGGTTTGGGCGAGGGCGACTACCTGATCGGCGCGGCGCTTACCGACGGCAGCTACGATGTCATGCTGTTTTCGTCCGAAGGCAAGGCGGTGCGCTTCCTCGAAGACGAGGTGCGGCCGATGGGCCGGCAGGCCACCGGAGTGCGCGGCATGAAGCTGAGCAGTTCAAGTCGTGTCGTGTGCATGCTGGTGGCGAAGAACGAGGAGCAGACGGTTCTTACGGCAACCGAGAACGGGTTTGGCAAGCGCACGGCGATCCGCGAATACACGCGCCATGGACGCGGAACGCAGGGCATGATCGCCATACAGACCACGGAACGAAATGGCAGCCTGGTCGGCGCGGTGCTGGTCGACGACACCGACGAAGTGATGCTGATTTCGACCGGCGGCGTACTGATCCGCACCTCCGTTTCGCAGATTCGCGAGCAGGGTCGCTCGACTCAGGGGGTGACCCTGATCTCCCTCGATGCGGGGGAAAAGCTTGCGGGTGTCGAGCGCATCGTCGAGCGCGACGAGGAGGATCCGGGCAAGGGCAACGGCAGCGGCTCGGACGGCGAGGACGCCGATGGACACGGTGACGGCGAAACGATGCCGGATGAGCCGCCCCCCGGCGGGACGTTGCACTGATGGCGCGCATCTTCAACTTCAGCGCCGGGCCCGCGATGTTGCCCGACGAGGTGCTTTCTCGCGCGGGCGACGAGATGCTTGACTGGCACGGCACCGGCATGTGTGTCATGGAGATGAGTCACCGCGGCCCGGAGTTCGGTTCGATTGCCGCCGACGCCGAGAAGGATCTGCGGGGGCTGCTCGCGGTACCTTCCCACTACAAGGTGCTGTTCCTGCAGGGAGGCGCAACGCAGCAGTTTGCGCAGATTCCGATGAACCTGCTCGACGGCCGCGGCAAGGCGGATTACGTGTTGACCGGCGAATGGTCCTCGAAGGCGGCCAAGGAGGCGAAGGCGTACGGCGATGTCGCCATCGCGGCGAGCGCGGAGGACCGCAACTTCACCTATGCGCCGGCACAGGGTCTGTGGAAGGTCCGCCCCGACGCGACCTACGTCCACTATTGCTCGAACGAGACGATCGGGGGGGTGGAGTTTCACTGGGTACCGAAGGTGCGCGACGTGCCGCTGGTCGTCGACGCTTCGTCGCACTTTCTTTCCCGAGCCATGGACATCGAAAAATTCGGTCTGGTTTACGCGGGAGCGCAGAAGAACGTTGGACCGGCCGGCCTCACGATCGTGATCGTGCGCGAGGACCTGATCGGGCGCGCGCGCAAGGGCACGCCCTCAGTGATGGACTATCGTCTGCAATCCGAGGCCGCCTCCATGCTTAATACGCCGCCGACCTACTCGATCTATATTGCGGGATTGGTATTCAAGTGGCTCAAGCGAGTGGGTGGATTGGCCGAGATGGAGCAGCGCAACATCGCCAAGGCGAAGCTGCTCTATGACGCGATCGACGCGAGCGGGCTGTTCCGCAATCCGGTGGAAAAGCGCGACCGTTCCCGCATGAACATTCCGTTCACGCTGGCGGACGCGCGGCTGGATGACGAGTTCCTCAAGGGGGCGTCTGCGCGCGGCATGGTGCAGCTCAAGGGCCACCGCTCGGTTGGTGGCATGCGAGCGTCGATCTACAACGCGATGCCGATCGAGGGCGTGCAGGGTTTGGTCGAGTACATGAAAGAATTCGAGATGCGCCATGGCTAAGACGCTCGAGCGAAAGATCGAGGTGCTGGTGCTCAACCAGATCTCGCCGGTGGGCCTGGCACGCTTTCCCGCCGAGCGCTACACGGTGGTAAAGGAGGCGAAGTCGCCCGATGTGGTGCTGGTGCGCTCGCAGGATCTGCACGCCTTCGATTTCGGTCCGAACGTAAAAGCCGTGGCGCGCGCTGGCGCCGGAACCAACAACATCCCGGACGAGGTGCTCTCCGCCCGTGGGGTTCCGGTGTTCAACGCGCCGGGCGCGAATGCCAATGCCGTGAAGGAGTTGGTGCTCGCAGCGATGCTGATCGGGGCGCGCAATTTGGCTCCCGCGCTCGCCTTCACGCGGGCGCTGGATCCCGCGGCACCGAAGCTTCATCAGCTCGTCGAGGATAGCAAGAAGCAGTTCGCCGGCTTCGAGTTGCCGAACCACACTTTGGGCGTGATCGGACTGGGCAAGATTGGCAGCCTGGTGGCGGACACCGCGATTCGGCTCGGTATGCACGTGCTCGGGTTCGATCCCGAGATCACCGTCGACGCGGCCTGGAGCCTGCCTTCGCAGGTGCGGCGCGCCTCGTCGATCGAGGAAGTGCTCAAGGGGAGTCACTTTGTCAGCATTCATGTGCCGCTCGTCGAAGCTACGCGGCATCTGATCAACGTCCGGAATATCGAGCAGGCCCGCCCCGGCGTGATTCTGCTCAATTTCTCGCGCGAGGCCATCGTCGAGGAGCAGGCCGTGCTCAAGGGCCTGCAGGCACATCGCCTGAGGTGCTACATCACCGATTTCCCGATTGCGGGCCTGCTCACGCAGCCGGGCGTGGTGGCGCTGCCGCATCTGGGCGCCTCGACCCATGAAGCCGAGGAGAACAGTGCGCTCATGGTGGTCGATCAGGTGCGCAACTATCTTGAGCACGGCAGCATGCGCAATGCCGTGAATTTCCCGGACGCGGCGATGACACGGGAGTCCCCCTACCGCCTCGCGATCGCCAACGCGAACGTGCCGGAGATGCTGGCTCGGATGTCGCACGCGCTGGGCAGCCGCCGAATCAATATCCACAACATGCTCAACAAATCCAAAGGCGACATGGCGTATACCCTGGTCGACGCGGACAGCCCGGTACCCGCCGAGGCGATCGACGAACTGCGCCGAATCGACGGCGTGCTGTCGGTGCGTTATCTTGTGGACGAATCGCGCGCCGGCACATAGGGTTGATCAGAGCCGGCGAGCCCCAGCGCGGAACAACCAGCAGGCGCGGCGAAGTGAACAGATCCGTGGACGAGATCGAAAAGCTGCGTGCGCAAATCGACGCGCTCGACGACGAGTTGCTCGCGCTGATCAATCGGCGTGCCGCGCTTGCGAGGCA
>JBFKUL010000070.1:0-12270 GCA_041635755.1 Burkholderiales bacterium
CGACCGCGATCTGGATCAGCCGTTCGGCGCCACCCACATGGGCCTAATCTACGTGAACCCGGAAGGCCCGGACGCCAGCGGCGACTACATGGCTGCCGCCAAGGACATTCGTGCCACCTTCGGCCGCATGGCGATGAACGACGAGGAGACCGTCGCTCTCATTGCCGGCGGTCACACCTTCGGCAAGTGCCATGGCGCCGCCCCAGAATCGCACAAGGGTCCAGAGCCGGAAGGCGCGCCGCTCGAAGCGCAGGGCCTGGGCTGGATGAGCGACTACGGCACGGGGCACGGCGGCGACACGATTTCCAGCGGCATTGAAGTGACCTGGACCAAGACGCCTGCGCTGTGGAGCAACAACTACCTCGAGAACCTGTTCAAGTACGAGTGGGAGCCGGCCCAGTCGCCGGCGGGCCACAAGCAATGGGTGGCCAAGAACGCGCCGGAGATTATCCCCGACGCGCACGACCCGTCGAAGAAGCACAAGCCGACCATGCTGACCACCGACCTGACGATGCGCTTCGATCCGGAGTTCGGGAAGATCTCGCGCAGGTTCCTCGACGACCCGCAGGCTTTCGCCGATGCCTTCGCGCGCGCTTGGTTCAAGCTGACGCACCGCGACATGGGCCCGCGCGCCCGCTACCTGGGACCGGAAGTGCCGAAGGAAGAGCTGCTCTGGCAGGACCCGATTCCGGCGGTGAATCACAAGCTGATCGGCGAGAAGGAGATCGCCGATCTCAAGAAGAAAATCCTCGCCTCGAAGCTGTCGGTGGCGCAGCTCGTGTCGACGGCCTGGGCATCGGCGTCCACCTTCCGTGGCTCCGACAAGCGTGGTGGCGCCAACGGCGCGCGCATCCGGCTTGCCCCGCAGAAGGACTGGGCGGTGAACCAGCCGGCGCAGCTCGCGAAGGTGCTGAAGACGCTCGAGGGCATCCAGGCCGAGTTCAACAAGAAGTCCTCAGTTGGCAGAGGCGGCGGCAAGAAGGTGTCGCTCGCCGACCTGATCGTGCTCGCGGGCTGCGTGGGCGTCGAGCAGGCCGCGAAGCAGGCTGGCGTCAGAGTGAAAGTGCCGTTCAAGCCCGGCCGCATGGACGCAACGCAAGACCAGACTGACGTCGAATCCTTTGCACCGCTCGAGCCGATCGCCGACGGCTTCCGCAACTATCTGAACGGCAAGTACACGGTCACCGCCGAGGCCATGCTCGTCGACAAGGCGCAGCTGCTGACGCTCACGGCGCCCGAGATGACGGTCCTCGTCGGCGGCATGCGCATGCTGGGAACCAACGTCGGCGGCGCCAGGCACGGCGTCTTCACCGCCAAGCCCGGCGCGCTGAGCAACGACTTCTTCGTCAATCTGCTCGACATGCGCACGGAGTGGAAGCCGGCCTCGGACGCGAAGGACGTGTTCGAGGGGCGCGACCGCAAGACGGGCAAGGTCAAGTGGACCGGCACGCGCGTCGATCTCGTCTTCGGCTCCAACTCGCAGCTGCGGGCCATCGCCGAGGTCTATGCCTGTGCGGACGCGAAGGAGAAGTTCGTGCGCGACTTCGTGGCGGCGTGGGACAAAGTAATGAACCTGGACCGCTTCGACCTGGCGCGGAAGTAGGCAACGCGTTTTCTGTCGGCGACACGGGAAACCCCGGCCTCGAAGGAGCGCCGGGGGATTTTTTTCTACGCAGAGGCAAGCTCAAAGCCCGAACTAGGGGAGCCCCCAATCATCAACGCTGGCGCATGTCGCTCCAGCACACATCCGGCACGCACGCATACCGGCCTTGGCCGCGAAGCCAACCGGACGAGACTTCCTACTGCTCACCGCGCCCGGTTTCCTGACGTGAGCCGCTTCAGTGGCCAATTTCGGTCTTAACGTCTCTGCGTTTAAGTGATGCTTCCCCTTGACCTTCCTACTTCACTTCGACCCCGCGCGCAAGAAAGTGGCTGGAATCCGAGCCGTAGAGCTTGACCTCGGCGACGGCGTTTTCGGCGATTGTGCCTTCCACCTTGCCGAGCTCGGCCGCCTTGGCGTAGTTCACCGGCAGAGTCGTGCCTGCTCCATAGCCGAGCACGAACGTCTGCGCGGGGACAACCGGTGCCGAAATCGTGCCCTTCGCCTTTACGGTAATCGCCTTGAGCGACTGTGCGGCGACGGTCTGGGCGATGCACGTGTGCGGTGTCGTGCTGGTGTTGATGGTCTGGCAGCGCACCGTAGTGCGCAGTTCGTCTGTTGCCGCACGCCCGAGCAGCGCATCGAGGCCTTGCTGATCGGTGACACCGGTGTAATCCACGGTATAGGGGTTTCCTCTCACCGTAAGCGTGAAGCGGTCGATAACGGCGTCCAAGCCGGACACCGTGCCGGAGATGCTCGTCCGGTAGCCGGCCGCGAGCTTGTTATCGGCACGGACCGGCGAGACCTTGAGTGTGACTTCGCATGGAGTGGACGCCGTATCGACAGTGAACTCCTTGAGATCGACATCGAGCGCGACCTTTTCCCGGGTGCCGGCAATGAGATTCACCGCCCCGGTGATTTCGAGCGAGCAGACACCGTTCGTGCAGGCGAGCCGGTTCGGCCGACGGGAGTTGTCTTCATAATAAGATACGAATTTGCAGTCCTGGGGCGGGCCGCCGGAAGTTTGCTGCAGCTTGACATCATCGTCGAGCTCCACGTACAGGCGGTTGTACGGGCCCGCCTCGCAGGTCGCGGTATCGACATGCTCGACGATCTGGTCGCGGCCTAGCTCGGCCGCATCGAATTCAACCGGACCGGCAATGATCTCGCAGGAGCGGCCGCTGGGGTGACGCAGCTGTGCGCTGTTCAAGGTGAGCTGAACGCTTTCATAGCTCCCGAGATTGTCGGTAATGTAGCCGAAAACCGTTGTGGAACTGGCAGAGCCGCCGCCTCCGTCACCGCCGCCGCAGGCGGAGAGTGTGGCGGTGGCAACCAGCGTGACGAGTGTCGATAGCAGAGTTTTGTGATTACGCATGATCCTTTTCCTCACGATGCTTGAGTTCAGATCCGTTCTTGATTTCCCGCCGAGCCCGCGCACCGGGAACCGGTGCAGACGAGTTCGCATTTCGCGGATCTACGAGGTTGCGAATAGCCCGGAACAGCTCAACGCTCGCGGGCCCGCTCCAATATGCAAAGTATCACCTTATACATCAACGCATTGTTCTTGCAGCGCGCTGGCCGCGCTTGACCTGTATCAAGCGAGCCGCTCGATGAGAACGCGGCTTGCGCGGCTTCGCTTGCTTCAGCGTCACCGCGCGTCTGTTTTCTTCTCCAGCGTCGCGTAATAGGCGCGCAGGACTTCGAGCACTTCCGGGCGCGAGAACTCGGAAGGCACAGCGCTGCCCTCGGACAGCCACTGGCGAAGCTGCGTGCCCGATACCTGCAGGCGCTCCTTGTCGTCGTGCGCGCAGGTGCGCCCCGAGGCCATTCCGCCGCAGCGGTAGCACCAGAACGTCACATCCATCTTCAGCGGCTGGGTTTCGAGCGCGTCGGCCGGGATCTCGTCGAAGATGCGGTGCGCGTCGAACGGCCCGTAGTAGCTGCCCACGCCGGCATGATCACGCCCGACGATCTGGTGCGAGCAGCCGTAATTCTGGCGAAACAGCGCGTGCAGCAGCGCCTCGCGTGGTCCGGCGTAGCGCATGTCGAGCGGATAGCCCGCCTGCACCACGGTGCCGGACCGGAAGTACTTCTCCATCAGCACGCCGATGGCGCGCGTGCGCACCTCGGCCGGAATGTCGCCCGGCTTGAGCGCGCCAAGCAGCGAGTGCACCAGCACCCCGTCGCAGGTCTCGATCGCGACCTTGGCGAGGTATTCATGCGAGCGGTGCATCGGATTGCGCGTCTGGAACGCGGCGACCTGAGACCAGCCCAGCCGCTCGAACTCGGCACGCGTCTCGGCCGGCGTCATGAAGAGCGTGCCGTACTTTTCCTTGAAACCACCGTCTGAGAGCACCTTCACCGGGCCGGCGAGGTTGACGTCGCCCTGCTGCATCACCAGCTTCACGCCCGGATGCTGCGTATCGGTGGTCCTGAACACCGACATGCATTCGTGCGCTTTGTCGATCGAGAATTTCTCGGTGACGCGCATGGTGGCGAGGACGGCGTCGCCGTCCGGATCGACCAGCGCGATGTCCGCGCCGGTCTGGATGCCGTCGGCCTGCGCCGCATCGACCGACAGCGTGATCGGGATCGGCCAGAACAGGCCCGCCGCCGTGCGATAGCCGTCGCACACGCCCTCCCAGTCGGCGCGGGTCATGAAGCCCGCAAGCGGGGTGAAGCCGCCGATGCCGAGCATGATCAGATCGCCCTTCTCGCGCGAGCTGACGCGAAGCTTCACCAGCGAGGCGGCGCGCGCGCGCTCGGCCGCCAGCACCTCTCCGGCGAGCATCAGGGGTTTAAGCGTTCCTCCGCCATGAGGTCGGACCAAGCCCGGCATTCTCCACTCCTCCACACACAAGCGCCGTATTGTCGGCAGCGGCTCGCACGCCGGGCAACAGCGGTGTACTGATCCGTCGATAAGGCTGTCTGATTATCTCGCCAGCGCAGCGCCGCGAACCCTAGCGAGTGTTCGCCTGGGTGAGGATCGAGGCCGCAGCATCGGCCAGCACCCGGCAGCCGAGCACGATGTCCTCGGATCGGCTGTCTTCGGCAAAATCATGGCTGATGCCGCCGATCGATGGAATGAACAGCATCGCCGCCGGCAGGATTGCGGCGATGATGCCGGCGTCGTGGAACGCGCCGCTTGGCATACGCGTCCATTTGCTTGGCGCATGACGCGCCGCGGCGGCGGCAAGGTGCTCCTGCAGGTTCTCGTCCAGGCGCGTGGGCGTGATCGGCGCGCGGGCGCGCGCCGCCTCGATCTTCACTCCGCCGCGCGCGTTGATCTCCGCCACCAGGCGCTCCGCAATCTTCTCGAATGCGTCGAGCGGACCGTCCGAGGCGTCGCGAAACTGCAGGTCGAGCTCGGCATAGCCCGGCACGATCGACGTCGCGTTCGGCTCGATGCGCGCGCGGCCCATGGTCCAGACGCTGCGCGCGGCGGCCGCCTTGGGAAATTCCTGGTTGATACGGTAGGCCAGCTCGTAGAGCGCCGTGGCGGCATCGCAACGCCGGGACATCATGGTTGTGCCCGCATGGTTTTGCTGCCCGCGGAACGTAAAGCGCATGCCGCGCAGCCCGACGATACCGGTCACGACGCCGATCTTTTGGCCGGTGTCCTCCAGATGCGGCCCTTGCTCGATATGGGCTTCGAGAAAACCGGCATAGCGCGCTCGCTCGAGGCGCAGCCGCGGCGCGCCGGAGAGCTCGGCTTCGCGGAGTGCCTGCTCGAGCGTGACGCCGTCGCGATCGACCGCGCCGCGCTCCATCTCCAAAGTAAGGGCTCCGATGAGCGAGCGACTGCCAAGACAGCCGACGAAGCGCGACTCCTCGTCCTGGAACGAAACTGCGTCGACCGCGAGCGTGCGCGTCGACTCGTCCTCGCCGAGCGCTCGCACCACCTCGAGCGCATAGATCACCCCGAGCGCGCCGTCGAGCCAGCCGCCGGTGGGCTGGGTGTCCGAGTGCGAGCCGATGAGAAGCGCCTTGCCCGGATTTCGCGAGCGGCCGAGCACGTTGCCGGCGCCGTCGATCTTGGCCTCAAGCCCGGCCTCGGCAAAGCGGCGGGCAAGCCAGCGACGCGCCTGCATGTCGGCGGCACTGAAGGCCGGTCGCACCACGCCGCGTCCGTTCGCGCCGATCTGGCGCAGGGCGCTCAGGTCTTTCAGCAGGCGCTCGGCTTTGACGCGGGGCATGGCTTGTCCTTCGCAACGATCTGAGGTCGAATGCTAGACGACTCGGAGAAGATCTGCTGCGCAGGACTTGGGGAACCAAGTCCCGCATGGCGTGGTCCTCGGACAAGCCGATTCACTCATCTCCCTAGTGAGACTCGATGACCTGGCTCCGCAAAGTCCCCGGTTCGCGACGGGCGCCCGCAGGCCTGGAATGGCGCCTGCTGCGCAGGCTCCCGTGGATCGCGCTCTTAGGTACCGTGCTTCCGACCCTGGCCTCGCTCGCCGTGCGCCTGGTTCCCGCCGCGGGCTCGTTGGCCGAGGCTGCGAAGCACGTGCAGACGGTCGACGCCTACGTCATCGGCACGCTGGTCGTTCACTGGACCGCGGTTGTCACGGTCGCCATCGGCTGCGTGATCGTCATGATCATGAAAGGGCCAGCCTATGAAGCCGACGCGTATCCGGTGCCCGATCGTGACGCGCCGCGCGAGGACTGATGGCGTCATGACGCAGACGCACCGCCAGCCATGAGCAGCCTCTGTCTCGTAGACGGCGCGCTTACCGCGACCCTGTTCGCGCAGGCGCTGCATCTTGCATGGACACCGGCCGACGGTGTTGCCCGTGAAGCCTCGTACATGGTGGAGCGCGATCGCCTGGTGCTGATCGCCGAGCGCATCGCGCAGTCGCCCGCCCAGCCAACGGCGCCCGAGCCCTCGGTGCTGGCGAACGGCTGGCATCATCATTGGCCACAGCGGGTGCCGCAGCATCGCATCGTGCTCGAGCGCGCCGCGCTCAAGACCGACTATGTGCTCTGCGGGCAGGGCTGGTGCCGCACGCTCGAGCAGCTCCTGCCACGCGCGCGGGCGCCGAGGGTCGAGCTCTATCCTTGCGGCGGCACGCCTTCGGAGCGCCGCGCTCGGTGACCGCACCGCAGTGGCGGCCCGCCGTGCGCCGCCGGTGCCGGCTGTCGCGTGCAAGCGCCTGCTCTAGTGCCCGCACGGTCCCTCGGCTAGACTTGATCCGGCATCGCGAGCCCGCGCACCGGGTCCCCCAGCCGGCAGGAGGAACGCAACATGGCCGAAGAGCAGCCCGAGAAGACCCCACCCGAAAAACTAAAGGTCGTCGTCTCGCAGTTGAAGGAAATGGAGCACTACGCACGCAACAACATGGAAACGCTCTCCGAGATCTGGCTGCTGCTCGAGGAGGAGTTCAAGAAAAAGAAGAACCTGGCCGAGCGCGCGAACGATCTGCTGAAGGCGGAAAGCGCGGTCGAAGAGCTGCTCAAGAAGGTGATCGAGGAGTTCGAGAAAGAGAGCGCCGAGCTGGAGAAAAAGAAAGCCTGAGCCGCGCAACGGTGCTCGCGGTCTGGATCTCGGGCTGGCGCGCGGCCGCTCCCCAATCAATCGCCGCATGAAAGTTCTGGTCGTCGGCGGCGGCATCATGGGGCTGAGCTGCGCTGCGGCACTCTCGCGCGATGGTCACGCGGTCACGCTGCTCGAACAGGGCATTCTGCCCAATCCGCTCGCTTCGTCGGTCGACCACCATCGCCTGATCCGGTACCCGTATGGTGCGCAGGAAGGCTATACGCGCATGATCGAAGAAGCGTTCGGCGCCTGGGAGCGGCTCTGGCGCACGCTGGGCGAGCGCTACTACGTCCAGACCGGCACGCTCGCGCTGTCCTCCGGCGACGACGACTGGGCCGGATCGAGCCGGACAGCGCTCGAGCGCTGCGGCATCGCGCATCGCCGAATCAACGCTGTCGAGCTCGATGCGCGCGCCCCGATGCTCAGCACCCGCGACGTGCGCGAGGCGCTCTATCTGGAAAGCGGTGGCTTCCTGCGCGCCACCGAGATCGTCGCGGCGCTCGCCGCGCATCTGCCGAAACGCGGCGTGAGCGTGCTGGAAGGCACGGAGGCCGCCGCACTCGACGCGGCGGCCGCGCGGGTTGTGCTGCGCGATGGTCGCGAGCTTTCGGCGGACCGGTTGATCGTCGCCGCCGGCCCGTGGACGCCGAAGCTCGTTCCGGAACTTGCTGCACGCGTCACCGCTTCGCGTCAACTGGTCGTGTATCTCGAGCCGCCGGAGGCGTGGGCACGCGCGTGGGCGCGCGCGCCGATGGTGCTCGACATCGGTGCCGACGCCGGCTTCTATGCCGTGCCGCCGCGCGGCGGGCTCGGCCTCAAGGTCGGCGATCATCGCTTCTCGCTGCGCGGCGACCCGGATCGCGAGCGTGCTGCAGCGGAGGATGAAGTCGGGGCGATCGTGGGCGCTTGCGCGCACCGCTTCCGCGATTTCGAGCGCTACCGCAAGCTCGAGGCAAAGACCTGCTTCTACGACGTGAGCGCCGGCGAGCGGTTTCTGGTCGAGCCGCTCGGCGATCGCGCCTGGGTGCTGAGCGGGTTCTCGGGACATGGCTTCAAGTTCGGTGCGCTCATCGGCGAGCGTGTAGCCGACGCGATCGCCGGCCGCATCGACGCGCGGGCGCTGACCGCATGGGCGGCCGGCGAATCAGTAAAGTGACCTGAAGGGCGCGTTGCCAAGCGTCAAGCCTTGCCGCTTGAGCCTGACGCGAAGCCGGATCGTTCTGAGAGAATCCGGCCATGGGGCTTCTGGACAAAGGCGTTTGGCGCGACCAGTGGTACGACACAACGAGCACGGGCGGCCGCTTCGAGCGTTCGCGCGCCGCGTTCCGAAACTGGGTGACGCGCGATGGGTCTGCGGGACCGAGCGGCGTGCCGGGCTTCGCGGCCGCGCCCGGGCGCTACCATCTCTATGTGAGTCTCGCGTGCCCGTGGGCGCAGCGCACGCTCATCATGCGCGAGCTGAAAGGCCTCAAAGACCTGATTCCGGTGTCGGTGGTTCACTGGCGCATGCTCGAGCACGGCTGGACCTTCGAGCAGGGGCGCGGTGTGGTGCCCGATCCGATCATCGGCGCCAAGTACCTGCATCAGATCTATGTTGCAGCAGACCCCTCCTACAGCGGGCGCGTCACGACGCCGGTGCTGTGGGACCGGCTGAATGCGACGATCGTGAACAATGAGTCGGCGGAAGTCATCCGCATGTTCAACGACGCCTTCGACGGACTGGGCGCCCGACCGGGCGATTACTACCCTGCAGCATTGCGCACCGAGATCGACACGCTGAACGAGCGCATCTACGAGACGGTGAACAACGGCGTCTACAAAACGGGCTTCGCCACGGCGCAATCCGCCTACGAGGCGGCGGTGGGCCCGCTGTTCGAGTCGCTCGACTGGCTTGAGGCGCGCCTCGCGCGGCGGCGCTATCTATGCGGCGAGCGTGTGACCGAGGCCGATATCCGGTTGCTGCCCACCCTGCTTCGCTTCGATCTGGTTTACTTCTCGCACTTCAAGTGCAACCTGCGGCGCGTCGCGGACTACCCGAACCTTGCCGGATACATGCGCGATCTCTACCAGTTGCCCGGTGTCGCTGCGACCTTCGATGCCGGGCACGCGAAGCGGCATTACTACGAGAGCCATCGCACGCTGAACCCGAGCGGCATCGTTCCGGTCGGACCCGAGATCGATTTCTCGGAGCCGCATGATCGGGCCCGCCTCGCTTAGGCGATCCGGCGCGCAACCGGCCATTCAGGTCACGCTCGCGGGGCGTCGTGTTTTTGCGGTGGTCCAGCGATCGAGTTTCTGCCTCGCGCCATTCTTCGAGGGATCCATCTCGGTATCGTGATTCTTCAATTTGGCCGCGAGCTCGATGACGTAGCCATTCGGGTCGCGGAAGTAGATCGAGTGGATAAAGCCGTGGTCCGATACGCCCCGGGTCTCGATGCCTGCGGCCTTGCCCTTGGCGAGCATCGCCTTGAGCGTCTTCGCGTCGACCTCGAGCGCGATGTGCAGGTCATAGTCGTGTTGTTTCTTGAACTCGAACGGCATGTCCGGCGCCTCGAAGAACGCCAAATAGGAGCCGTCGCCGAGCTCGTAGAACGTGTGCAGCGTCTCGGTCTTGCGGCCGCTCTTGGTCTCCTTGATCTCCAGGGTTCCGGCAAGGCGCAGCCCGAGGAAATCTTCGTAGAAGCGGCGCGTCTGCTCCGAATCGCGGCAGCGGTAGGCATTGTGGTGAAGTTTGCGAATCATGGTGTTCTCCCGCGTTGGCGCCTCGCGGTCAGACGGCGACGAACGACTTGTCCTTGAGCGAGCCGGCGAAGCCCTCGATCACCTCGTTCACCTTGGGCCAGCTTTTGAGCGCCTTCATATTGCGCAGCCAGCGCTCGACATTCGGATAGGCTTTGTACGTGCACCGGATCACCTCGCCCAGCGCGATCATCTCGGCGCCCATGTAGTCGGCGAGCGTGATTTTGTCGCCGCAGAGGTAGGCGTTCTTCGATCCGATCAGGTGCTGGTCGAGAATCTTGAGCCACCCCTGCGTCTTCTGCTTGCCCCATTCGAGGGTGCCGGACTGGATCGGGTCGCTCGGCCGCTTGTGGTGCGGGAAGGTCTGTGGATAGACCAGCCCGTAGGCGAAGTCCCGGTAGATGTTGGAATTGAACCAGTCCATCATCTCGTGCACGCGCGCGCGCGCCTTCAGGTCCTTCGGGTACGCCGGAGAGCCCGACTTGTCGGCGAGGTACTTCAGGATTGCCGAGCTCTCGGTGAGCCGAAAATCGCCGTCCTCGAGCACCGGGACGAGGCCGTTCGGGTTGATCTTCAGGTACTCGGGCTTGAGATGCTCTCCGGTGAACAGGTCGACCACCTTGTATTCGAGATCGATCCCCTGGTCGGCGGCGAACAGCATGACAATGCGGCTGGTCGTCGACGCGGGATGATAGTAAAGCCTCATAAGGGAGCCTCCTTCGCCGGTGGATGATGCAGTGAAGGTCTGAAGTTTAGCCCTTTCGCGCAGGTTCCGGTGAGCGCCTCGATCGACCTTCGGGGACCTGCTCTACGGTCGGCACCACCTCCTGAAGCAGCCGGTACTGCACGCGCATCTGGGCCTGCTGACGGTAGAAGTTCATCAGCTCGCGCGCCGGCTCGCTGATGCGCTCGAATCCGGACATGAACGCGACCACGATCCCGATTTCGGTCTTGCCCTGGACGACCAATACGCCGCCGGCCACCAGCACTGCGATCTGACCGAGATTGCCCATGAAGTTGTTGAAGAACTTGGCAAAGAACTTGACCGCGAAGAGGCGTACGCGCGTGTCGTAGATGCGCTGAATCATGGCGTCAAGTTCGCCGTTGCTGTTCCCATTGCCGTTATTGCTTTCTCCGCCGTTTCCCCGCGCCTCGCTCCCGGGACTGCCGACCACCCGATTGCTGAGCTCGCGCATGTGCTTGGTGCGCGCCTTGGCATGCCGGTTGATGGCGCGTTGCAGCCAGGGGGCTACGACCAGGGCCGGCACGAAAAACGCGAACGCGACCAACGCCACGAATGGCTCGGTCCAGAGCATGTAGCCGGCAACGGTCAGCAAGATCCCGGCCGACAGCAGCGGCTGCGCCAGACTTTCGCCAACGAACCCGCCGAGCTTCTCGGTCTCTGCCGCGATCATCGAGATTCGCGAGCCCACTTCCTCGGCGTCGGCCTCATCCGCGCCGAGTGAGCGCAGGACGCGAGTTCGCAGACGCCGGATCACCCCCTCGGAGACACGCCCGAGGTAGAAGTTGCGGACGTACTTCAAGGCGCCCTGCAGAAGCAGTACCGCGAGGTAAACGACGCCGAGCGCCAGCAACAGGTTCACTTCGCCGTTCTGCACGGCGCCGTTGACGATCCGCCGCTGCAGCTCGAGCGGAACCATCGAGAGCGGAAAGACCAGTGCCGTAAGCAGACACAGGCGCAGCTGCTGCGGCGCGCTTACCCGCCAGACGAACGGGTACAACCCGTGCGGCAGCTTCGGCAGCGGCTCGCGCTCCACCGAGGGCAGTGCCGCACAATAAAGATCACGTAATGCCGAGGTCGAATCCACGATCGGTCTCCTTCGCTGAACGCTTCGGGGCGTCAAGCCCCGGGTCAACTGCGTTGGACCCGAGAGACCCTCGAGACCTTACCGATCGGAACCGCCGTCAAACGATGCGCACAGATACAGCGTAGTGGCTTCGCGCGACGCGCGCTCGCCGCGTCTTGCGCCCCCCGAGCGCTCCAACGGCTGCGCGAGCGTCAATCCAGGTACGACCTTCGATAGTCCCGGCACTCGCGCGAGGCGGGACCGTACTGCTCGCAGACCTCTTCCACGATCGACTTGATCGGCTTGCCGTCACCGGCGCAACCAAGTAGCGGCAGCACGGCGACGAGTAAGATGACAAAGCGCAATGGACGCATCGGTCCTCTCCTTGTTTCAACCCCGTCGGACAGCGTTGCCGCGGCCCAGTTCCGTGCCACCCGGCGCCCGTGACTTGGCGCGCATCGCCCTCCGGTTTGCGTCGCGAGAGCCGTCGCCACACAATGACGTTCGACTATCGCAGCCGGACTTTCGATGCCGACTCCGCCCGACCCCTCCCGCAGCCCGGTCGCGCCCGATGCGCGCTGGCTGGC
>JBFKUL010000071.1:0-12199 GCA_041635755.1 Burkholderiales bacterium
GCCTCGCCGCGACCCGACGCCGTCGAGCTTGCCGGCGCCCCGTCCCGGGGGAACCGGGGGCAACGTTGAATTGAGTCCTGAGCGTGAAACTCCGCACGGGGTGGGGAAACGGCCTTGCGTGCCGCATGCTATTCTCGTTTTAGACGGTGAGCGTCAGGCGGGTGACGTCGGTCACATGATCCTGGCCGGTGAGGTTCGTACGGGAAAACAATGACGTGAAACGCGAAACCACGACCGTTGCATTGCAGTGGTTTGTCTGGGGCGCGACCTGCTTCCTGCTCGTTTCCGTCGTTGCCACACTCGCCCGCGGCGTGGGCGGCGTGGTGTGGCCCGCCTCCGGCATCGCCGTGGCGGCAGCGATCCATATGGGAACGCGCGTCTGGCCGGTTATCGCGGCGGGCGCTTTTGCCGGCGAGCTCGCCGCGGGCGGCAGCCTCGGCACCGCGGGAATCTCCTCGCTGGTGCTCGCGGTCGAAACCGCCGTGGCCGGAATACTCTTCGGCCGTGCGCTCGACTTCCGTCCGACTCTCGAGCGGCTGCGCGACGCCCTGGTCCTGTTCTTTGGCACGCTTGGTGTTGCCGCGCTTGGCGCCCTGACCGGGGTGTTCGCCGGACCGGCGCCGGATAACGCCATCAATTCCTGGCTCGCGTGGTGGACGCGCGACGCGCTCGGCGTCCTGTTTGTCGCGCCGCTCGCGACCACCTGGCTGGCCAAGCCCCGCCGTCCGGTGGAGACCGCGGACGTGATCGGCGTCGGCCTGCTGCTCGCAGCGGTGATCGCCATGGGTTTCGTCTTGTTCAGCGGCGTGGTCGGCGAGACCGCTTCGCAGTATCTGATGTGGTTCGCGCTGTTTCCGCTCGCCGTCTCGGCGGCGACGCAGTTCGGCCCGCGCGAAGTCTCGGTTCTCAATTTCGCCCTTGCCGCGACCATGTTATGGGTCAGTCAGCCGGTCATCGTCCTGGTCGGCGCCGGGCTGCCGCAAGCCTCGCTGGTGGTCAACGGGTTCCTCGGCGCGGTGGCGCTCGCTACGCTTGCGCTCGCGTCGATCACTTCCGAGCATCGGCACACGCGCGAGGGTCTGCGCGAAAGTGAGGAGCGATTCCGGCGACTGACCGCGTTGTCCTCGGACTGGTACTGGGAGCAGGACGCCAGTTTTCGTTACACCTACGTTTCCGAAGGCGTGCTGGAGAAGACGGGATTGCGCGCCGAGGAGCATATCGGCAAAACGCTCTGGGAATTGCCCTCGTCCAGCGTCGAGGGCGACTGGGGTCGACATCGCGCCGAGCTCGAGGCGCACCGGCCGTTCTACGATCTCGAGATCCGGCGCGAGGACGAGCGCGGCGGGACGCGCTGGATGTCCGTGAGCGGCGAGCCGAAACTCGACCTGCTGGGCCGCTTCGACGGCTACCGCGGCGTCGGCCTCGACATCACCGAGCGCAAGCGCTCTGAGCGGCGCATTGAGGACCTGGCGACGCGCGATGCGCTCACCGGTTTGCCGAACCGGGTCCTGTTTCGCGAGCGCCTGGCGCATGCGCTGGTGAGCGCGCAGCGCGACCGGGAGCTGGTGGCGCTGCTGTTCATCGATCTGGACCGTTTCAAGACCATCAACGACTCGCTGGGACACGCGATCGGCGACCTGTTTCTGAAAGAGGTGGCGTTGCGTTTCTCGGCATCGATGCGCAAGGGCGATACGCTCGCGCGCCTCGGCGGCGACGAGTTTGTCGCGCTGCTCGAGGGGCTTCGCCATCCTGACGACGCCGGTTTGGTGGCGCAAAAGCTGATCGCGTCGCTGGCAGCGCCGGTCGACGTTGGCGGTCATACCCTGGCAGGCGCTTGCTCGGTGGGCATCAGCGTTTACCCCGGCGACGCCGCTGACGCAACCACGCTGCTGCGCAACTCCGACATGGCCATGTACTCGGCAAAGGATGGGGGCCGTCATACCTATCGCTATTACTCCAACGACATGAACGTGCGTGCGATGGAGCGCCTGTCGATTGAAAGCCGGATGCGGGTGGCCATCGAGAACGAGGAGTTCGAGCTGCATTACCAGCCCAAGATCAATCTCCGCGACGGCCGCATCACCGGCGCCGAGGCGCTGCTGCGCTGGAAGTACGCCGATCAGAATTCGATCGAGACGCAGCGATTCGTGACGGTCGCCGAGGAGACGGGCCTGATTCAGCCGCTCGGCGAATGGGTACTGAACACGGCTTGCCGCCAGGCACGTGCCTGGTCGGGCGAATTCGCACCCCGCATCGCGGTCAACTGCTCGGTGCGGCAGTTCAACCACGCGCTGGTCGACTCGGTGCAGGATGCGATCCGCTCGAGCGGAATCGATCCGCGGCGCCTCGAGATCGAGATCACGGAGAGCCTGCTGATGTCCAACGTCGAGCAGAATATCCGCATTCTGCAGCGCCTTTCCGAGCTCGGCGTGCAGGTCGCCATCGACGACTTCGGCACCGGCTATTCATCGCTCGGGTACCTGAGGCGGCTCAAGATCGATACCGTCAAGATCGATCGCACGTTCGTGCAGGAGATCGCGACACGTCCGGACGACGTCGCCATCGTGCGCGCTATCGTTGCGCTCGCTCACGGGCTTCGCATGAACGTGGTCGCCGAGGGCGTCGAGACCGAGGCGCAGTGCGAGGTGCTGCGCTCGCTCGAGTGCGACGAAGGCCAGGGGCACCTGTTCTCGCCGGCGGTGTCGGCCGATGAATTCATGCAGACCCTCGTGCCAGGCCGAGTGCGGGCGCGCGCCAGCTGAAGTCTGACCGGCGGGAACCGTCTGCCGAGGCCTGGACTCCGGCCACGCGCCCGATGAGGGCTGATTCGGCGCGACGGACCTGAGGCGAGCGTCAAGGTCGGCGAGTATTGCTCGAGGCGTGCGCCATCGAGCGCTTCTGGGGCCAAAAGGAGCAGGCCGACCTGCGCCTGCGCCGCACCGGCGGCCAGAACGTCGGCCTGGGCGCGAACGCCGCCGCCCGCTAAGGCCGACCGACGGCCTGCCCGGCGTGCCTCCTTAGCTCACCACGGTTGGCAAGGACCTGCGTGCAATACCGGGACCGGCCTCACGCGGCAGCGGTTGCCGGCTGGCGGGTGACCTGCTCGATGGTGCGCTCGAGAATGCCGAGGCCTTCGTCGAGCACCGCGTCGGACACCGTCAGCGGCACGAGGATGCGCACCACGTTGCCGTAGGTGCCGCACGAGAGCAGGATCAGGCCCTGCTTGGCGCCTTCGGCGACGATCGCCTTGGCGAGCTCGGGTGCGGGCGCGCGCGGCTTTGCGTCCTTGAAGAACTCCATGGCAATCATCGGCCCGAGGCCGCGAACCTCGCCGATGCTCGGATTGCGTTGGGCGAGCGCGGCGAGGTGCTTGTTGATGCGCTTGCCGATCTCGGTGCCGCGCGCGAGCAGACCTTCCTTCTCGATCACTTCGATCACTGCCAGGCCGGCGGCGCAACCGAGCGGGCTGCCGGCGTAGGTGCCGCCCAGACCGCCCGCCGCCACCGAGTCCATGACCTGCGCTTTGCCGACAACCGCGGCGAGGGGGAAGCCGCCGGCGAGGCTCTTGGCGAGCGCCACCAGGTCCGCCTCGACGCCGGAATGCTCGAGTGCGAACATCTTGCCCGTGCGTCCGAAGCCCGTCTGCACTTCGTCGGCGACCAGCAGGATGCCGTGCTCGTCGCAAAGGGCGCGCAGGCGCTTGAGCAGCTCGGGCGGCGCGACGTAGAAGCCCCCTTCGCCCTGCACCGGCTCGATGACGATGGCGGCGACGTGCTTCGCCTCGACGTCGGATTTGAATAGGCGCTCGATCGCCTTGATCGAATCATCGACGCTCACCCCATGCAGCGCGCTCGGGAAGGGCACGTGGAACACGCCGGCCGGGAACGGTCCGAAGCCGAGCTTGTAGGGGTCGACCTTGCCGGTGAGCGCAAGCGTCATCATGGTGCGGCCGTGATAGCCGCTCGCGAACGCGATGATCGCCGGGCGCTTGGTATGCGCGCGCGCGATTTTCACCGTGTTCTCGAGCGCCTCGGCGCCGGTGGTCAGGAACAGCGTCTTTTTCGCCCCCTTGCCGGGCACCAGCGTGTTCAGCTTCTCGGCGAGCGCGACGTAGGGCGCGTAGGGCAGGACCTGAAAACAGGTGTGCGTGAATTTCTTCATCTGCGCCTCGACAGCCTTCATGACGTGCGGGTGGCAGTGGCCGGTGTTGACCACGGCGATGCCGCCGGCGAAGTCGATGTAGCGTCGGCCCTCGACATCCCAGACCTCGGCGTTCAGTGCGCGCTCGGCGAAGATCTGATGCATGATGCCCACGCCCGGCGCGACCGCCGCGACGCGGCGCGCCCAAAGTTCCTTGTTTGTCGTCATGATGTGGTTCTCCTTGCGATTGACGGTACGGTGATTTCGGTTGCTCAGGCGGACGCTGCGCGCTTGAAGCGCACGTGGCGCGTGCCTTCCTCGAAGTTTTCGATCGACTGGTTCCAGCTTGCCCCCGGCCACAGGAAGCGCGCGCTGCGGGCGACCGGGTCGTAGGCCGCGGTATAGAGCGTGCCGTAGCCTTCGTCCAGGGCGCGCGAGTACAGCGGCGGGCGCAGGAACGATGCAACCAGCGACTCCGGGTCGAGGCCGGACTCGCTCAGCCGCTCGTTCAGGAACCGCTCGCGCTCGAGCGTCGAGGTCGCCTTGGCATGCTCGTGCCACTCGACCTCGCCCTGATGGTTGGTGGTCACCGCGTCGGGCCGCACCTGTGGCGGCCGGTCGGGTGAAATATAGACGGTGGCAAGCTCGCCGCTCGCATCGAGCACCGTGATGTTGTAGGCCATGTGGACGGGCACTCGCGCGAGCACTTCACTCGCCTGCCGGGTGTTGCTGCAGAACTCGAGCACGTAGCGCAGCACGATCGGCACCCCGAAACCCTCTCCGACTGCGCGCCGGCCGCCGAAGCTGAGCGATACGGCCAGCCCGTCCTCGTTTACGCCGTCGAGCACGCCCCAAAGGCAGTCACTCATCGCGACGACCTTTCGTCCGTTCCAGGCGGTCCTGAGCAGTGCGCCCTCGCACAGGCGCGGACTGTAGTCGTAATTGCGTACCAGCAGGGGCGTGGGTGCCCGGAGCGCCACCTGCGAGCACGCCGTGAGGTACGGCGGCGGGTCGTATAACGACAGAAATCGCGCCGCCACGTCGCCGCCTCCGGCAAGCTCGACCAGTGCTTCGTAAGTCGGCACGAGCTCGGGCATGTGCGTGCGCAGCGCGCGCACGCAGCTCAGGTAATAGGGCAGGGGCTTGTGGGAGTTGTTCAGGAACCATCGCTCGTAGGCGGCGCAGTGGCGTTCGAACAGCGCGCGCCACTTGGCGCCGGGTCGCGCTTCGTCGATCGCCTCGAACTGCAGCGCCGGGCCGTCGGTCTCGTGCGGATGCGTCGCTACGCTCAAAGAATTTTGAAGGCGCCGGGCTGCGGCGCCTGTTCCGCTTTCACGGGCACCAGCGGGACGCCCTTGTACTGCGAGACGATACCCTTGATCCAGTTCTTGGCGCGCTCGCTCAGCTTGAAGTCCTCGGTCATCGAGCGCCCGCGCATGATCAGAATGCCCAGATCGGCGCCCTCGTAGCGGTAGTCGCCGGGCCGCGTGATGCGCAGAAAGAACGCCTCCTCTTCGCTTTCCACCGCGCGGCGGTGGTAGTCGAAGCGGCTGTAGGTGATCGATCCGTCTCGTCCCATGCGCCAGATGCCGGACGCCGGCGCAGCGGTGACCCGGTCCACCGTGTCGGGGACGTGCTTGATCACCAGCTGGCTCCAGTTGTCGATGAAGTCCGGGTCGGCCCAGCGCGCGTTCAGCTCCTCGACATCAATCTCGAAGTCCTGGCCCGAGAACTCGAGCAGGTGAAACAGGAACAGCGGCGCGTCGGCATGCGCAAAGGCGGCGTGGTTGGTCATCGAGCTGGCGCCGGTCACTCGAGGGTTGAGCTCGCCAAGATACACCTCGCCATTGTCCTGGTCGATCAGGAAATCGAGGTCGAAATAGCCCCGGTAGCCTTCGTCGCGCAACTGGTTGCCGAACTTGAAGGCGAAGTCGCGCGCCTTATCGCGCACCTGCTGCGTGAAGGCGCCCGGGAAGATCTCATTGCCGCACCAGCCCCCTTTGTAGGGCGTGAGCTCCTTGTGGCCGACGATCTCCGTCAAGAGTGGGCCGACGATCGTACCGCAGCGCGTGGCGCAGGCCTCGAGCGTGGCGCCGCGGCAGTTGATGCGCTTCATGATCTTCACTTCGGGATCGGGCACGATCTGGTCCTCGTACTTCTTCCAGTCGGCCTCGTTCGAGATGAAGAAGGTGGTGTGGCCCGAGTCGCCGAACGCCGTCTGGATCACCATGTGCTCGCCGAGCTTGGCCTCCTTGGCGATCCTCTGCAGCTCGGCGTAGTTTTTTACGCCGCACAGGGCATTAGGCACGCTCGGGACGCCCGCCTTGTTACCGATGCGCACGGTCTCCATTTTGTTGTCGCAGCGGCTGCGCAGCTTGGCCGGCGGAAACCAGATCTCGATGCCAAGTTCCTTGCACAGCGCCTCGGTGCGCTCGTCGAACATGAGGAAGGTGGCCACCGGCTTGCCGCCGCGCGCCTTGATGCGGTCGATGACCTCTTTGTGCTCGAGCAGGTAGTTGTTGATGTCCTCGATGCTTTCGAACTCGTCGTGCGGCGCCTCCTTCGGGGTGAATACGTTCGGGTGCTTGCCGTCGAAGCAGTCGATGTAGCAGATGTACTTGAAGTGCCGCACCCACTCGTCGATGCCGAGCAGGTTGAAGTTGGTGGCGCTGATGAAATAGATGTTGCGCTCGTTGCGGTGGAAAAAGCGCCGCACGTCCGAGATCGTTCTGATGGTCTTCATCGATATCCTCCTAAACCCTTTGCCGGGTGCGGTCGCATCGAACTCAGGCGGCCTGACGCTGCTCACCGGCGAGCGCGGCGCCGGTGAACACGCGGAAGCCCAGCTCCGGCCGATAGCCGTGAATCTCGCGCGTATCGAGCGCCTCCATGAACTCGAGAATCGGCTTGTTGATCACCTGTCCGGGGACCAGGATCGGAAAGCCGGGTGGATAGGGAATGACGAACATGGCCGAGACGACCTCGCGGCCGTCGGCGATCAGTCGCTTGACCTCGGGCAGCGTGACGTACTCGCATAGGTCCTCGCGGTAGGCCATGAAGAAGGCGTTGCGCAGGTCGCCCTCGCGTGTGTGCTCGCTGCCGCCCTGGCGGAAGCGCCGGTGGAAATAGCTGAAATCGGGCAGTGGCGGCAGCTCCTTGGTGAGCGAGCGCACCTTCTTGTCGTGGATGCGGCGTTCTACCGGGCTCATGTCCTCGAGCCGCGCGTCGAGCTCGTGCGCGATCTTTACCAGCACCTCGATCAGGTAGGCGACGGAGCTTCGCGTGGTGCCGATGTTGGTCATGAACAGCACCGTGTTGCGCGAAGTCTTGTTGATCTGGATGCCGTACTTGTCCATCAGGTAATCGTGCTTAAAGGTGTCGCCGTCGATGCCGGTGAGCCCGATAAACAGGTTGAGGCGTGTCGGATCAAGCGCAAACTCATCCTGGCGCCAGGCCTCGTCCATGCGCGCGTAGCCCTTGTCCGGGTGGAAGTACATCTCGATGCCCGAGGGCCGGTACGCGCCGGGGATGATGTCGCCCATGCTGAGGAAGCGAAAGTACTTGTTGAGCAGCGGGTTGGTCTTGACGCGCTCGCGCAGCACCATCGCCAGGTCGATCTGCTTCTGCACCAGCTCGTAGCCCTCGAGCTCGGCCTGGCGCCGCCCGACGTCGAGCGAGGCGAGGATCTGGTAGTTGGGCGAGGTCGAGGTGTGCGTCATGTAGGCCTCGTGGAACGCATCCTCGACCTTGCTCCTGAAGTCCTGGTCGAACACGTGGATCATGGAGCCCTGGCGCAGCGACGTCAGCGTCTTGTGCGTGGACTGCGTCGAGTACACGCGGATCCTCGTCTTGTCCGGATCGGGTAGCAGCCGCGCACCGAGCCAGGCCGCCTCGTCTTTGCCGAGCGATTCCTTGAGCGCATCGAAGCGCTTGCGGTATTCGGGATCGCGATAGCGGTCCTTCAGGCGCTGGGCGGCGTGCATCGCCGTGCGGTGCCGGTAGGTGGGATGAAGCCCCGCAAAGGCGAACCAAGCTTCGTCCCACAGGAAGATCAGGTCCGGCTTGATCGCCAGGCACTCCTCCATGACGCGCTCGACGTCGTAGATGACGCCGTCGAAGGTGCAGTTGGTGAGCAGCAGCATCTTCACCCTGTCGAGCTGACCGGCGCGGCGGTGCTCGAGTAAGGTCCGCTTGATGTCCTGGAGCGGCACTGCGCCGTACATGGAGAAGCTGTCCAGCGGGTAGGAGTCGAGGTACGACACCATCGCACCGGCCAGCACCATGCCGTAGTGGTGCGACTTGTGGCAGTTGCGATCGACCAGCACGATATCGCCCGGCTCGACCAGCGCCTGCACCACGACCTTGTTGCAGGTCGACGTGCCGTTGGTGGCAAAGAAGGTACGCTGCGCGCCGAAGGCGCGCGCGGCGAGCTCCTGCGCCACCTTGATCGGACCGACGGGTTCGAGCAGCGAGTCGAGGCCGCCGGAAGTGGCCGAGGTCTCGGCGAGGAACACGTTCATGCCGTAGAACTGGAGCATGTCCTTGATCCAGTTCGACTTGACGATCGACTTGCCGCGCGAGATCGGCAGCGCGTGGAACACGCCGGTGGGCTGTTTGCTGTACTCGCGCAGCGCGGTGAAGAACGGCGTCTGGTAGCGCGCGTATACCCCGCGCAGGATGCTGAGGTTCAGCTCGGTGTAGTCCTCCTCCTGATAGAACACGCGCTTGAAGTTCTGGCCGAGCTTGCCGGCGACGTCTTCGACGGACACGTCGGTCACCAAGTACAGATCGAGCTCGGGGCGCAGCTCCGAGATCTTGGCGCCGAGCAGCGGGCCGCGCTCGCTTTCGGTCAGGCTCTCAAGCCGCTCCTCGTTCACGTCGCCCATCAGCCGGCGCAGCATCTCAAGCCGGTAGCGCGACTTGATCGGAAAGCCGTAGCGGATGACGCAGGCCTGCAAATTGACGTTGAACATCACCGCGATCAGCGCGTCCTCGAAGCTCGGCACCACGACCACCTCGTAAACGAAGCGGTCTTCGGGCCGGCGCATGCGCTTGAGGCCTTCCTTGAGCGCCTGCTCCTCGCGCTCGCTGATCTGGTCGACGACCAGCACCTCGAAGTAGGGCTTCGCCGGGTGCTCGGCGTCGACGGCTTCGGCCTCGCTCAGTTCCTCGTCCTCCGCGATCGGGTCGACGCCGTCCTCGTGCGTCAGCGGCACGTGGCGGTTGCGGTACGCGTGCGTGGACAGCGCACGCGTGATGCGTGCGACAAGCACCCGCAGCGTCTCGTATTCGCCGCGCTCGAACAGCTCCCGCAGGCGCTGGAAGCAATGCCGCCCCGGAAACGCCCAATAGCTTTCGATCGGCTCGAGCAGCGCGAGGCTTTCGCTGATCTTGGCCTTCACGGCGTCGGTTTTCTTGCCGCCGCGCAAAGACAGTGCGTGCAGGCGCGCCGCCTGGTCGTTGAGGTGGTTCCAGCCGTCGCTGCGCAGCTGCCAGACGCTGTGGTAGGCGTTCAGCGAGACGGCCTCGGACACGCTGTCCGCCGATTTCAGGTCGCGTGTGTTCATGGCTTGCTCCTGACGAGTTTGTTCGCGTTGCGGCACGGCGCCGCGCGCAGGGATCGATTCACTGTACGGGCTCCCCCTTGCCGGGGTTGCGCGCCGGCTTGGCGAGCGGACCCAGGCTCTCAAGATAGGCCACCGAGGCCGCATCGCGCTGGTAGACGGGGAAATCGACAGGGCGGTCCCTGAAGCTCTTGAGCGGCTGCCCGAGCAGCCGCAATCCGCTGAGCCGCTGGCGGCGCACCTGCTCGAAGTCGATCTCGATCGGCATCAGCTCGGGTCCGCCGGCGGCTTGGTGCAGCACCACGCCGGTAGGGTCGACGATGATCGAGCGCCCGACCCCGCCATCGCCAATTCCGTTGATGTCGAAAAAGTAGCACTGGTTCGAGATCGCGCTGGCTCGCGCCAGCACCAGCTCGGCGTCGCGATCCATGGTGTCCGTGAGCGACGGATGCAGGATCACCTCCGCGCCCATCGCGGCGAGCTGGCGCGTGGTCTCGGGAAACCACATGTCGTAGCAAATGCTGACACCGAAGCGCCCGGCATTCGGCACGTCGAACACGACGAAATCGGAGCCCGCGTGCGTATCGTATTCGTAAGGCCGGAATGGGAACATCTTTCGATAGCGTGCCACGACCTGGCCCTGCGGATCGATCACCGGCGAGGTGTTGTACAGCTTGTCCTCGACGCGCTCGAACAGCGAGCCGGGAATCAGCCAGATCTTGTAGTACTCCGCCATCTTGCAGAATGCTTCCTCGGCGGGCCCGGGAAGAGGCTGCGCGTGGCTCGGCATCGGGCCGAACGCGCACAGCTCGCTGAACAGCACCATCTGCACGAACGGAAAGCGGTGCATGAGCCGGCCCAGGCGCTGGCCCATGGCGTCGAGGTTTGAATACTC
Organism: Burkholderiales bacterium; assembly: GCA_041635755.1. Classification (GTDB taxonomy): domain Bacteria; phylum Pseudomonadota; class Gammaproteobacteria; order Burkholderiales; family SG8-39; genus JBFKUL01. The sequence goes on from JBFKUL010000071.1 coordinate 10,600, forward strand.
GCTCGAGACCGGCATCTGGATTCCGGCAATGGCAAACGGTGACATTGGACTCCTGGCTTGAAGATTGAATGACGCGCCAGCTTGCGGCGCTGCTTGCCCGGGAACGCGCGAAACCTCTGCCAGCTCGTTCAGACCTACAAGGCGGCGCAACACATCGGCGACTGCACTGGTTGCGCGTCTTGCGCGCCCCGTCAACCGCGCACCACCATGACCGAACGCGGACAGTGACGTACCACGTGCGCGGCGTTCGCGCCGAGCAGGTAATCCCTGATCTCGGGCTTGTGCGAGGCCATCACGACGAGGTCGGCGCCGATCTTCTCCGCGGCGGCAAGGATCTCCTTGTAGATCGTGCCTTGGGCGACAATGTCCTGAGCCTTGACGCCCGAGGGGACGTGCTGCTTGACGAACTTGCGCAGGTCGCCTGCGGCCGCCTCGAGCATCTTCTTGTTGGCGTCGGCCGGGAAGTACGGGCTGACCCGCGGCCCGATCGCCGGCAGCACGGTGATCACGTGCAGCACCGCTGCGGACGCCTTGCATAGCTCGAGCGCGGCGGGCAGCGCGCGTTTCCAGCTGCCCGGTTCGCTCAGATCCACTGCCAGCAGGATGTCTTTGAACATGGTTTCCCCTCAGGATTTCGCCGGCACGGGCGCGATCTTCTCGCGCCGGGCGCGCTGCAACACGATAATCAAGCCGAGCAGGAGCAGGGCCGGAATGAACACCCATTCCTTGTCCGGGCGCTCGGTCGGCACCTCGATGCCCGTGAACTTGAAGCCGGTCTCCAGGCCGAGCTTCTCGGCGCGGCTGCCAAAGGCAACCGGACCAACGCTGATGTCGTCGCCCAAAGCCATCACGGTGAGGCCGATGCCCTTCAGACGATCTCTCGCCGGGCCGGTTGCGCCCAGCGGCAGCAGCACACCCTTCTTGATGTCCTTGCCCTCGATGGTTTGGCCCTCGACCCAGACGCGCAGATTGGCCTCGGCCGGTTTCGCCTCGATGACCTTCATCATCTGACTCGCGGGCACCCGCTCGAAGGGCGGGTAGATCATGTCCCACCAGTAGCCGGGCCGGAACAGCGTGAAGGTGATGAGCAGCAACGTTACCGACTCGTACCAGCGGCTGCGGGCGAAAAAGTAGCCCTGCGTCGCTGCGGCGAACACCAGCATCGCCACGGTCGCGCTCGCCACGGTGAGCACCAGATGCAGCCAGGTATCGATGCCGATCATCAGCAGCTGCGTGTTGAAGATGAACAGGAACGGCAGGATCGCCGTGCGCATGCTGTAGAAGAACGCAGTCACGCCCGTCTTGATCGGGTCGGTGCGCGCCACCGCGGCCGCGGCAAAGGAGGCGAGCCCGACCGGCGGCGTCACGTCGGCCATCAGGCCAAAATAGAACACGAACATATGCACCGCAATCAGCGGCACCAGCAGCCCGCTCTGCGCGCCGAGCTCGACCACCACCGGCGCCATCAAGGTCGAGACCACGATGTAATTCGCCGTGGTGGGCAAACCCATGCCGAGGATCAGGCTGATGACCGCCACCAGCAGCAGCATGATGATCAGATTGCCGCCCGAGATCAGCTCGACGAGCTCGGTCATCACCA
>JBFKUL010000072.1:0-12076 GCA_041635755.1 Burkholderiales bacterium
CGCAGCACGTCGCGGCGGCTGATCTGGCCGACCAGCCGGTTGTTCTGCACCACCGGATAGCGCCGGTACGGCGTGTCGATGAAGCGCTGTGCGAGCTCGAGGATGCTCGCGTCCGCCTCGACGGTGCGCACGTCCTTGCTCATGTACTCGTTGACGCGGCCGCCGTACTGTTCGTAGTAGCCCGCGTTCAGCGCGACGCGCATGCAGTCCTGCTCGGAGAGCACGCCCACGAGGTTGCCGCGCTGGTCGACCACGGGGGCGCCCGAGATGCGGTGCTCCACCAGGGTGTGGATGGCACGCAGGATCTCCATGTCGGGCGACAGCGTGACGAGGTGCGCCGCCATGTAGTCGCGAACCTTGACCGACTTCAGCATGCCTCGTTCTCCCGGGCGGCAACGCCCTTTTCAGGCTCGGCGGCGCGACTCTCGCACTGACCGCTGCACGCGGCGCAGCCTTCGCCGGCGATGCCGCCGCAGCTGCCGCGGATCGGCGCACGGCCGAACACGACGCCTACCGCCATCGCGGCCACCGCGAGCGCGATGATGACAAAACTGGCGAGGATCGTGCTCATGCCACGACCCGGCTCGCAAAGCTTCGGGTGGCGCGCTCGACGATCCCGTTCTTGCCGCGCAGCAGGAACAGGGCGGACACGTCGAGACGCTCGGCAAGCGCCAGACCTTCATCCGGACCCAGCACCATCATCGCGGTGGACAGCGCATCCGCCGCCATCGCGCGATCGGCGAGCACGCTCACCGAGGCGAGCGCGTGCTGCACCGGGCGGCCGGTGCGCGGATCGATGGTGTGCGAGTAGCGCCGTCCGTCGTGCTCGAAGAAATTGCGATAGTCCCCGGAGGTGGCGATCGCGCCGCCCTCCAGCGCGACCACGCGCTGCACTTCGCGGCGCCCGCGGAGCGGACGCTCGATGCCGACCCGCCACGGCGAGCCGTCGGCTTTTCGGCCGCGCGCTCTGAGCTCGCCGCCGACGTCGATCAGGTAGTGCTCGAGTCCCGCGGCGTCCAGGTGCGTGGCGACGAGATCCAGGGCATGGCCCTTGGCCACGCCGGAAAGATCGATGCGAAGACCGGCGCGCGCTTTGGCGAGCGCACCGCCTGCGACGTCCAGGGACAAATGGTTAAGCCCGGTAAGCGCCCTCGCGTCGGCAATCGCTTCGTCGCCCGGCACGCCCTCGGCATGGCGCGGCCCGAAGCCCCACAGGTCCACCAGGGGACCGACCGTGACATCCAGGGCGCCGCTGGACAGCGACCCCGTGCGCAGCGCCTCGGCAATGACCGCCGCGGTTTCGGGCGCGATCGCGATCCGCTCGTCCGCCGCCGCGGCGTTGATGCGCGACAGCTCCGAGCTCGCGCGATACGTGGACATCAGCGCATCGACGCGCCCCAGCGCGGACTCGACCCCGGCGCGCAGGGTCTGCTCCTCGGTGGCCGAGAGCCGTTGCGCCAGGCTCACGCGGTAGGCGGTGCCCATGGTCGGCCCCGCGAAGCGCGTGCCGGCCTCGCGTGTGCCGGACGCGCTGCAGGCGGCGAGCGCAAGCACGCCTCCCGGAACGGCGAGCCGCGCCGTCACTGCCAGCGTTGCTGCGAGAAAGTTTCGCTTTTTCATCTTGATCCTCCTGGTCGAGCGCGCAGCCGCGCTCAACCTCCGAAATCGTCCAGCAAAATGTGGTCGCGCTCCACGCCGAGATCCTCGAGCATGTTGATCACCGCCGCGTTCATCATCGGCGGCCCGCACAGGTAGTACTCGCAATCCTCCGGCGCCGGGTGATCCTTCAGGTAGTTCTCGAACAGCACGTTGTGGATGAACCCGGTGTAGCCTTTCCAGTCGTCGGCCGGCAGCGGATCAGAGAGCGCCACGTGCCATTCGAAGTTGTCGTGCGCCTTGGCGAGCCGGTCGAAGTCCTCGACGTAGAACATCTCGCGCTTGCTGCGCGCGCCGTACCAGAAGGTCATCTTGCGCCGGGTCTTGATGCGCTCGAGCTGGTCGAAGATGTGCGAGCGCATCGGCGCCATGCCGGCGCCGCCGCCGACGAACACCATCTCGTTCTCGGTCTCGCGCGCGTAGAACTCGCCGAACGGCCCGGAGATGGTGGTCTTGTCGCCGGGCTTGAGGCCGAAGATGTAGGACGACATGGCGCCGGGCGGCACTTCGGCCGGCGCGCCCGGAGGCGGCGTGGCGATGCGCACGTTCAGCATGATGATGTCCTTTTCCAGCGGATAGTTCGCCATCGAGTAGGCGCGCGTCACCGGCTCCTTGACGCGCGACTCGAGCTTCCACAGGTTAAAGCGGTCCCAGTCGCCGCGGAAGCGCTCCTCGATCTCGAAGTCGGAGAACTTCACGCGATGCGGCGGGCACTCGATCTGGATGTAGCCGCCGGCGCGGAACGGCACTTCCTCGTCCGCCGGCAGCTCGAGCACCAGCTCCTTGATGAAGGTCGCCACATTGCGGTTCGATCGCACCGTGCATGCCCACTTGCGCACGCCGAACACCTCTTCGGGCACGTGGATGCGCATGGGCTGCTTGACGGTCACCTGGCACGAGAGCCGATCGCCGTGCGCCGCTTCGCGCTTGGTGATGTGCGTGGTCTCGGTGGGCAGGATGGCGCCGCCGCCCTCGAGCACCTGCACCCGGCACTGGGCGCAGGTGCCGCCGCCGCCGCAGGCCGAGGCGACGAACAGGTGCGCGTCCGAGAGCGCGCCGAGCAGCTTCGAGCCCACCGGCGCCTTGATCGTGCGCTCGTCGTTGACGACGACGTCGACGGTGCCGGTGGCGACCAGGCGCGAGCGGGCGCCGATGATCACGAGCACGAGCGCGATCACGATCGCCGTGAACAGCACCACGCCGAGCACGATCTCGATCATCGCGCGATCCTCGGTGGCACCCCGGGCATGCGCGCGGTCACAGCTGGATCCCCGAGAACGCCATGAAGCCGAGCGACATCAGCCCGGCGGTGATGAACGTGATGCCCAGGCCCTGCAGGCCGTCGGGCACGTCGCTGTACTTGAGCTTCTCGCGGATGCCGGCGAGCAACACGATCGCCAGCGCCCAGCCGATGCCGCTGCCCACCCCGTACACCACGCTCTCGCCGAAGTCGTAGTCGCGCTCGACCATGAACAGCGAGCCGCCCAGGATCGCGCAGTTCACCGTGATGAGCGGCAGGAAAATGCCGAGTGCGTGGTAGAGCGCCGAGAAGTAGCGGTCGAGCAGCATCTCCAGGATCTGCACGATCGCCGCGATCACGCCGATGTAGGTAATCAGCCCGAGGAAGCTCAGGTCCACCTCGGGCAGCCCGGCCCAGGCGAGCGCGCCCTCGCCGAGCAGGAAGGTGAGGATGAGGTTATTCACCGGCACGGTGATCGCCTGCACCACGATCACCGCGGCGCCCAGCCCGATCGCGGTCTCGATCTTCTTCGAGATCGCGAGGAAGGTGCACATGCCGAGAAAAAACGCGAGCGCGAGGTTCTCGACGAAGATCGCACGCACCAGCAGGCTGAGGGTGGCTTCCATCAGAGGACCTCGGTGCGATGCACGTGGCTGATGCGGTACTCGGGCTTCTCGACCTGCTCCTTCTTCCAGGTGCGCACGCCCCAGATGATGAGCCCGATGATGAAGAACGCGCTCGGCGGCAGCAGCATCAGGCCGTTCGGAACGTACCAGCCACCCTCGGAAACCGTCTTCAGGATCGGGACCCCGAGCAGGCTGCCCGAGCCGATCAGCTCGCGAGAGGTGCCGACGATGATCAGGATCAGGCTGTAGCCCAGGCCGTGGCCGATGCCGTCGAGGAAGCTGATCCACGGCGGGTTCTTCATGGCAAAGGCCTCGGCGCGGCCGAGCACGATGCAGTTGGTGATGATCAGCCCGACGAATACCGACAGGCGCTTGGAGATGTCGAAGGCGTAGGCCTTGAGCAGCTGGTCGACCACGATCACCAGCGAGGCGATGATGGTCATCTGCACGATGATGCGGATGTTCGCCGGGATGTGGTTGCGGATCATGCTGATCGACGCGTTCGAGGCGGCGAGCACGCTGGTTAGCGCGAGGCACATGATGAGCGAGGCCGCGAGCGTGGTGGTCACCGCCAGCGCCGAGCAGATGCCGAGGATCTGGAGCGTGATCGGGTTGTTGTCGACCAGCGGATCGAAGAGGGCTTTGCGTTGTTCGCGGTCCATCATCCCTTCTCCTTTGCACGCATGCGGGCGAGGAACGGCCCGAAGCCGTTCTCGCCCAGCCAGAACTTGAGCAGGTTGTCCACGCCGCGCGTGGTGAGCGTCGCACCGGCAAGTCCGTCGATGCGGTGCTCGGCGCCGGGCCGCGTCGCCTCGACCGCGCCTTTCACCACCTCGATCACGGCCTTGCCGGATTCGTCGAAGGCGACCTTGCCGTCCCACTTGGCGCGCCAGTTGGGATTGTCGACTTCACCGCCGAGCCCCGGAGTCTCGGCGTGGTCGTAGAACTTGAGGCCGGCCACGGTGCGGAAGTCGCCTTGCAGCGCGAGGAAGCCGTACAGCGTCGACCACAGCCCGTAGCCATGCACCGGCAGAATCACTTGCCGGATCGCGTCGCCGTCGCGCACCAGATACACCGTGGCGTAGCGCGCCCGCCGGCCGATGCCGGCGATGTCCTCGCCGCGCGCAAGCGCTTGGCTGCGCTCGGGGTCCTTGGCCGCCTTGCGCTGGTCGTAGCGCGCCGCGTCGACGCCCTCGGCGAGCTCGCCGGTCTCGAGGTCGATCACGCGCGCCTCGACGCGCTCGAACGCGGCCTGCACGTCGCCGTCGGGGCCGAGCAGCCCGGCCACTTCGACGATGTTGCGCTTGCGATCGAGCGCCGCATTCTCGAGCTGCTTCGGGCGCAGAAGCACCGCCGCGCCCGCCACAATCACCGAGCACACCAGGCACATGACCACGGCGACGAACAGCATCTTCTTCGTGCTGTCGTTCGGCAGCGCGAGCATGCGGCCGACCGGGCCGCGCGGCGGCGCGGATACTTTCTGCGGCCCGTCGCTCATGCCGCCCCCTGGCCTGTACGCCGCGCACGGCGCCGAACGTGCACCTTCATCACGCCCCAGTCGATCAGGGGCGCGAACAGATTCGCGAACAGGATCGCGAGCATGATGCCTTCCGGAAACGCCGGGTTCACGACGCGGATGAGCACCGTCATCACGCCGATGAGCAGGCCGAAAATCCAGCGCCCGGCGTCGGTCATCGCCGCGCTCACCGGGTCGGTCGCCATGTACACCATGCCGAAGGCGAAGCCGCCGAGCACCAGGTGCCAGTACCACGGCATTGCGAACATCGGGTTGGTGGTGCTGCCGATGGCGTTGAGCAGCAGCGACGTGGCGACCATGCCCAGGAACACGCCGAAGACGATGCGATAGGAGGCGACCCGCGTGTAGAGCAGGAACGCCGCGCCGATCAGGCAGGCGAGGGTCGAGGTCTCGCCGATCGATCCCTGGATGACGCCCAGGAATGCGTCCATCCAGGTGACCCCGATGGCGCCGATCGCCTCCACGCCGCCCAGCGCGCTCGCGCCGAGCGCGGTGGCGCCGCTGAAGCCGTCCACCGGAGTCCAGATCGCGTCCCCGGACATTTGCGCCGGGTAGGCAAAGTAGAGGAACGCGCGTCCGGTCAGCGCGGGATTGAGGAAGTTCTTGCCGGTTCCGCCGAATACCTCCTTGCCGATGACCACGCCGAAGGAGATGCCGAGCGCCACCTGCCAGAGCGGCGTCGAGGCTGGCAGGGTGAGCGCATAAAGCATCGAGGTGACGAAGAACCCCTCGTTGATCTCGTGATTGCGGACCCAGGCGAAGAGCACTTCCCAAAGTCCGCCGACGACGAGCGTCACCAGGTAGATCGGCACGAAGTACAGAAAGCCGTGCCACGCGTTGTCCCATAGGCTCGACGGGTCGTAGCCCACGCCGAGCAGGCCGAGCACGAATCCGCGCCAGCCCGGCGCTTCGGTGATGCCGAGTTGCTGCATCGCCAAGTGCGACTGATAGCCGGTATTCCACAGCGCCATGGCGACGCACGGCAGCGCCGCGACGACGACGTAGGTCATCAGGCGCTTGAGGTCCAGGGCGTCGCGCACGTGCGGCGCGCCGCGGGTCACGTCCGGCGGCGTGTACAGGAACGTGTCCACCATCTCGTAGATGGCGTAATACTTCTCGTACGGTCCGCCCTTGGCGAACAGCGGGTGGATGCGATCCAGCCAGCGCCGCAATTGGCTCATCAGCCTTCCTTCTCGATCTGCTCGAGATTGGCTCGGAGCACCGGACCGTAGTCGTATTTGCTCGGGCATACGAACGAGCACAGCGCGAGATCTTCCTCGTCCAGCTCGAGGCAGCCGAGCTGCTGCGCGAGATCGGTGTCGCGCACCAGGAGCGCGCGCAGCAGCTGCGTCGGCAGGATATCGAGCGGCATCACGCCTTCGTAGCCGCCGTACGGCACCATGGCCCGGGGGCTTCCTTGCTGCGAAGTGGTGAACGCGAAGCGCCGCCTGCCGCGCTGCAAGCTGGAGAAGAGCACGTTGGCCGCCGAAAACTTGTCGCCCCGAGGGTCGATCCAGCCGAACAGCTCGCGCTTGCGGCCTTCGGCCAGCGCCGAGATCTGCGTGTGATAGCGCCCGAGGAACGCGGACCAGTCATGCGCGTGGCGGCCGTCGAGCACCGAGCCCGACACGACGCGGCACTCGGCCTGATCAAGCTCGTTCTGAACGAGCTCCTCGGTGCTCGCCCCCAGGCGCGTGCGCAGCAGACGGGGCCGGGTCGCCATCGGGCCGGCGAGCGAAATCACGCGCTCGACCCACAGTCGCCCCGTGTCGAAAAGCTTGCCGATCGCCACCACGTCCTGGTAGCCGACGTGCCACACGGTACGTGCCGTACCGACCGGATGGAGAAAGTGGATATGGGTGCCCACGAGCCCAGCCGGGTGCGGTCCCTCGAATTCCGCGACGCGCAGGCGCTCGAGCGCGGGCGCGGGAATCTCGACTCCGGTCGCCTTGGTCAGGTAAAGCGGGCCGTCAGTGAGTTTCGTCAGCAGCCTCAAGCCCCTGCCGAAGTCCTCCTCCAGCCCCGCGAGGACGACCGCGGGGTCCGCAGCGAGCGGATTCGTGTCGATCGCGGGCACGAAGATCGCGTCGGGCTTCGCGTCCGGAAGCGGAACCTTGCTGTAAGGGCGCGTTCGAAGTGCGGTCCACAGGCCGGAGGCGAGCAGCGTGCCGCGCAGCGTATCGGCGTCCAGGCGCTCGGGATCGCGGCCCGGCGCCCGGCCAAAGGCCACCGCTTCCTCCTCGCCCTCATCCAGTCGAATGACGACCGACTGCAGCACGCGACGCGGGCCGCGATGAATCGCCTCCACGGACCCTGCGCCGGGCGCGGTGAACACGATGCGTGGGTCGCGCTTGTCGGTGAACAGCGGATCGCCGAGCCGCACGTGCTCGCCTTCAGCGACGTTCATCGTCGGCTTGAGTCCCGCATAGTCGACACCCAGCACCGCCACGCGCGTGACGCGCGCGCCCGCTTCGACGCGCTGCTCGGGTGCGCCGGTGATCGGTAAGACCAGTCCTTTGCGGATCCGGATGGACATTCGGATCTAAACTCCCCCTCCGCGCTTTCGCCCGCACTGTCCCCGCTCAAGGGCGCGAGCAAAAGCGCAATCGAGCGCATGCGATGCGCTGCTTCGATCACCGCATGCACGGCACCAGTGTCTCAAACGAGGTCGGACCCCATTTAACCTAGATCAAACGCGATGCCATTCAGTCGAGCGCGTAGCGGGCCTGCACACCGACGAGATAGCCGCGGCCCGGGGCGGGCTCGTAGAAGCGGCCGTTCGTCTCGTTGACGATCACCGAGCCGATGGTGCGTCGGTCGGCGAGATTGTCGATGCGCAGGAACTCGACCACGCGCCAGCCGCGGCCGCGCTGCTCGAAGCCGAGTGCGAGGTTCGTCACCGTGTACGCGTCGGCGAACTCGGTGTTGAGGTCGTTCACCGCCACGCGCGTGCGGTGCTGCGCCTCGAGTGCCGCCGTAAAGCCGCTCGGCGCGTGGCGCCAGCGCAGCTCGGCGTAGAGGTTGCCGCGCGGCACGCCGGGCAGGCGGTTGCCGGCCAAAACCGTGGTTGCGCCGCTCGTAAACGCATCGCGGAACGTGGCATCGAGCAGCGTCAGCGCCGCAAGCGCCTCGAACCCCGCGCCGAGCGTACCCTCGGCGGAGGCTTCGAGCCCGGTGCGCTGCGTGCGCCCGGCGTTCTTGAACGTGGTGCGCCCGCCCGACGACGCGTCGACGACGATCTCGTCGCGCGTGGCGATCTCGAACAGCGCGACGTTCAGCCGTGCGCCGCCGGCGAACACGGTTTTCAGGCCCGCTTCCACATGCCGACTTCTCGAGGCCGCAAGCGCGAAGTTGAGGCCGGTGCCGCTGTTTTGATACGCGAGCTCGGTGAAGGTCGGGGTCTCGAAGCCCCGTCCGGCGTTGACGTACAGACTGGTCGCGGGCGCAAGGCGCCAGGTGAGACCCGCGACCGGCGTCGTGCGCCGATAGGTCTTGGCGCCGCTGTCGTCCGGATTGCCCGGCGCAATGTAGAAATCGCTCGAGCGGAACGCAACACGGTTCGTGCGCACGCCCGCGAGCAGAATCCAGCGCTCGGCGAAGCGCCACTCGCCTTGAGCGTAGAGGCCGGTGGCGGCCACCACGTCGTCCTCGTCGCGGCGCAACTCGCCCGGCTGCCCATTTAGATTGACGAACCCTTTGCGTCGCTCGTCCATGCGCTCGTGCTCACCGCCGAGCGACAGCGTGAGCGGCTTGCCGAGCCAAGTGTCGCGCCGCGAGACGCGCAGCGCCGCGCCGCCGTAATCGCGATCCAGGTCGATGACGCCGCCCGAAGTGGTCGCCGGCGCCGCGCCGGCAAAGGCGAGGAATTGGCGCACGTCGCGGTGCCCGGCGTAGAGCGTGCCCTCGACGCTCGTGTCGCCGACGCGGTGCGTGAGCGTCGCGCCGGCCTGCTGCTGGCGCACGCTCTTGCGTGTATCGAAAGTGAAAGCGTTCGCAACTGCCTGGCGCGGATCAGCCTCGGCCTGCATGCGCGTCAGGCCGAGCGGGTCCTGCGTGTCCGGGCTGTCGAGTCCGTTCGCGACCAACGCGAGGCTCGTCGTTTCGCCGAGCCCGAACGTCAGCTTGGCGTTCAGCTGCTCGCGGCGCGCGGCGCTGTGCTGGCGGTAGCCGTCGGTGCGAAAGCGCGAAGCGTTGACCCTCCAGTCGACACTGTCGGCGAGCCCGCCCGCCTTGAGCGCCGCACGGGTGGTGCCGTAACTTCCAAGCGCCAAGCTCGGCGCAATGCCGGGCTCGCGCGCGCCGCGCTCCGTCATGACGTTGATGACGCCCCCCGAAGCGTTGCCGTGCAGCACCGAGAACGGTCCGCGCAATACTTCGATGCGCTCCGCGGAGCCGAGATCGAACGTCGAGGCCTGTCCCTGGCCGTCGGGCATGCTCGCCGGGATGCCGTCGGCCAGCAGCCGGATGCCGCGGATGCCGAAGCTCGCGCGCGCGCCGAAGCCGCGCGAGGAGACCTGCAGGTCCTGCGCGTAGTTCTGTCGGTTCTGGACGATGATTCCGGGGACCCGGCTGATCGACTCGGAGAGGTTGACCTGCGGCCGGGCGAAGCGGAGCTCGTCGGCGTGCACACGATCGAGGGCTGCCGGCACCTCCAGCAGCGGGCGCTCGACGCGCGTCGCCGTCACCGTGACCGAGTCGCTCGGCTCCTGCGCCAGCACGAGTGCGGGAATCAGGAGTAACGCAACACGGCCAATCATTGCCGGTGTGCGAGAAAGTGCGCCATTGCCCGCAGTTCGTCGTTCTTCAAGCCATACAGCGCGGCGCTCATGATCGTGTCGCCTCCCGGGCGCGGGTTGTCGCGGAACGAGAGCATCGAGTCATAGAGGTAATCCTCGCGCTGGCCGGCGAGCCGTGGGATCTGCTGCTGGCCGCGGTAGTCCGATAGGTGGCAAGTGCCGCAGCGATGCGCGCCGGCGATCTCGCGGCCGCGGCGAGCAAGCGCCGGATCGGGCGGCGGCGGCGCGGGATGGGGCACCTGCTTCGCGTAGTGCGCCGAGATCGCGACGATCTCGCGGTCGCTCACGCCTTGCATGAGCTTTTGCATCAGCTCCGTGCCGCGCAACCCCTCGCGGATCAGCACGAGCTGGTTCTCGAGAAAAATCCTCGGCTGCCCGGCGAGCGAGGGCACGCCCGCCATGCTCGAGTTTCCGTCGGCGCCGTGGCAGCCGCCGCAGGCTTCGAGGCGCGCGTCGCTCTGCGCCTGAGCGACGCCAAGAAAGAAAAGGGCGGTGAGCAGCGACGCCCACCGCCCCGCGCACCGCCTTGCGGGCACTACTTCTTCCCGCCGCCGTAGCTCACGCGATAGATCGCGCCCATTTGCTCGTCGGAGACGAGCAGCGCGCCATCCGGCATCTGCAGGATGTACGCGGGCCGGCCCCAGAACTTGTACTCGTCCTTGCTTTCGTTGAAGCCGCTCATAAACGGGGTCACCTTGTAGCTCTTGCCGTCGGTGCTCGGGCGCACGTTGACCACGTCGAAGCCGTACGGCTTGGAGCGGTTCCAGGAGCCCTTGCGCGCGACGAACATCGTGTCGCGGTACGCCTTCGGAAACATGCTGCCCGTGTAGAACTTCACGCCCATCGCCGCAGAGTGCGGGCCCATCAGTGCGGCCGGCTTGGTGACGCCCTTGCACGGGTCCTTCTTCTTGACGTCCGGATCGACGATGCCCTGTGCGTGGCAATAGGGGTACCCGAAGTTCAGACCCGTCTTGGTGAGGCGGTTGAGCTCGTCTTCCGGGCCGGCGTCGCCCATCCAGTCGCGGCCGTGATCGGTGAACCACAGCTGCTTGGTCTTGGGATGCCAGTCGAAGCCCACCGAATTGCGCACGCCGGTGGCGATCACCTCCATCCCGGAGCCGTCGGCATTGTAGCGGCGGATCTGCGCGTATTCCTTCGGCGGCTCGCAGATGTTGCATGGCGCACCGAAGGGCACGTAGAGCTTCTTGTCCGGTCCAAAGGCGATGTACTTCCAGTTGTGGTGCTGCTCGGGCGGCAGCGAGAACTTCTCGGTGAGATCGACCGGCTGCACATCGGGGTTGCTTTCGATGCCCTCGAAGCGCAGCACCTTGTTGATCGCCATGACGGTAAGCGCGCCGTCGGCGAAGGCGACGCCGGCCGGCTGCGTGAGCTTGTCCACGACCACGCGCACGGTGCGCTTGTCGCCGCCGTCGCTCACCTCGTAGACGCGGCCGATGCCGCGGGTGCCAACGTAGACCTTGCCCTGGTCGCCGCGCGCCCTGGCGCGCCCGCCCGGCAGACCGTGCGCCCACAGCTCGACCTTGAAGCCCTTGGGAAGCTTGATCTTGTCGAGCGGGATCTCGTTGGGCGGGGTTTCGGTCATCCGCCCGGCGTGAGGGGCGAGCTTCGATTCGGCCTGGGCGGGCGGCTTGCCCTGGTGCCAGGCCGGTGGCGGCTTGGGCTTGTCCTGCGCGAGCGCGAGGTTGACGCTGCTGGCCAGCATGCCCAACGCGAGTGCATGCGCGACCCCAGCAGAGGCGGTTCTGACTTTCATGGCAGTCTCCGAGTTTGTTAACGGCGTGGGTGCCGGTCCGGCGGGCTCGGGGCCCGGGACAGGCGCGCCAGCAATCTACGCCCCCGAGTTGGCGGGCGCAATACGCCGTGTCGCTGCGCGTCGGGTAACGCGTCGAAACCAGGGCCCGACCGCATTGCCGCGTGGGAACCGACCCTGAACGGGGCCGATCCCCGCTTTCTGACCCTACACCCAGACCTGCAGCACGTAGTCGTAGGCGGCTTGGGCGTTGGTCATGTCGACGCGCTGCAGCTTGATGCGGTAGCCACCCGGGGTCTTCTTCAGGTGGTGGGTGTAGGCGCCGGCGAAGTGGCGCACATCGTCGCGCCGCAGCTCCATCATGTGAAAGCGCGAGCGCACCACCAGGTCGCCGTTCGGCGCCTGCTTCTCGATCATGACGTTGCCGATCACATGGTTGGTGGCCCACAG
>JBFKUL010000073.1:0-11883 GCA_041635755.1 Burkholderiales bacterium
ACGCTTCGATGTGGTGTTCAAGTGTCTGGCGGCCGAGTGACGCCCAACCCGTCGTCCCAGCGGACGGCCTTCGGCCGCCGCTGAACTCCAATGTTAGGCGACGAGCGCCAGCCAAGTGATCGCCGCGGCCGTGATCCGATGGATTTGGGTTGCATTTCTTGGCATTGGTGCCGCGCTCGTAGTGTTCGGCGTATATCTCGGGATATTCGCCTGGGCGAACGACGGGCTGATCGCAGGCGTAAGGTTGTTCGGCGCATCGGCGGCCTTCGGTTGTGCACTCGCGATCACCGGGTTTGCCTTCCGCTTCGCTGCCGAAGCGCATTCGAACCTCTGGCCGCGGCGTTGGTGGATTCAGGCGCTGCCCTTGCTGGTGGGGTACCTCGCGTTCGGCCTCGCGGCGACCTTGAGTTCCTTTCTCGACCGAATGTAGCGCGAACATTCAGGCGCGAATCAGCAATCGACCAATGCGCGGTCGGTCACCTAGGCACGCCGCACTCGGCCGCGCGCGACCACGTCTTGATTGGCAGGGGCGATCGCGCTAAGCTTTCTTCACATCGGGGTGCGCAGACCCCCGGTTCTTCCAAGACGAGTTCCGTCCAAGCTCTGCTTTGACCGCCGTGTTCATTGGCGGAGGAGGAGCCATGGATCCAGCAACTCGTCAGCCCCGTTCCGCAGGTGTCGCCGAAGGTCGCGATCCGTCGTCGCGTCCTGGTCGTCCGCTTGCGCCGGACGCCAATACGCTGTTGCTCGCGCGCGCCGACATCGAGGCGCTGATGGACCAATCAGCCTATGTCGACGCCGTCAAAGCCGGCTTTAGGGCGAGCGCGGAGGGAAGAACACAATCGCCGGCGCCGCTTCATCTCCCAGTCGATGGCGGGGGCTTCCATGCCAAGGGCGCGCGCCTGGGCGAGGCCGGCGGCTTCGTCGCGCTCAAGTTCAACGGCAACTTCCCCGGTAACCCGGCGCGGGAGGGGCTGCCGACCATCCAGGGCGCCGTGCTGCTGTGCGATGCGCGAAACGGCCGGCTGCTCGCTATCCTCGATTCCATCGAGGTCACGCTCAAGCGCACGGCCGCGGCCAGCGCGCTCGCCGCGCAATTCCTCGCGCGAGCGAACGCGAGGACGGCGGCCTTCTGCGGTTGCGGCGAGCAGGCGCGCGAGCACCTGAGGTTCCTCGCGCGCGAGCGCGACCTTGCGCGCGTGCTCGCGTGGGATCTCGACCCGCAGGCCGCAGACCGGTTCGCGAAGCAGATGGCGGCGGAGCTCGGTATCGACGTCCACCGGTCGCGCGACATGAGGGAGGCGACCACGACAAGCGAGATCGTGGTGACCTGTACGTCGTCGCGCGCGCCATTTCTCGGCGTTGGCGATGTGCGGCCCGGCACGTTCGTCGCCGCCGTCGGCGCCGACAGCCCGCAGAAAAGCGAGATCGCGCCTGCGCTGCTGGCGCGCTCGAAGCTCGTCGTAGACGTGCTCGAGCAGTGCGCCGAGTTCGGCGATCTGCACCACGCGATCGAGGCGGGAGCAATGACCGTCGACGGGGTGCATGCGAGCCTTGCCGAGCTCGTCGCAGGCGAGAAGCCGGGGCGCACGGATGAGCACGAGATCACGATATTCGATTCGACCGGCACCGCGATCGAGGACGTCGCCGCGGCGGTCGCCATCTATCAGCGGGCGCGCGCCGCGCGCCGGGGCCTCGTGGTCGACTTCGGCGAGCGCGCGGCCAACGCAACCACGAGGAGCAACGCATGACGACGGCCCTGATCGCCGAGAGTTCCGGCGCTACGCCCATCACCCTGATCGACAAGGAGCAGCTCGTGCCTTGGCTCGAGTCGATCGCATCGTCCGAACGCGCGTGGCTCGCGAGCGTCGGCTTCAAGGCCGAGCCAGGGCAGATTGCATTCATTCCGGGTGCCGACGCGAAGCCTGCGCGGGTCGTGGCCGCGGGCTCGATCGCTGCCGATCCGGTATTCGCGCTCGGCGGCTTGCCCGAGTCGCTGCCCGAGGGCGACTACCGGCTCGACGCCGAGCTCGCGCGCGTGGCGGCGACGAACCTCGCGCTCGGCTGGGCGCTCGGCGCCTATGCTTTCACGCGTTACAAGGCGCCGAAGCGCCCCTTTGCGCGGCTCGTGTGGCCTGCGCAAGCCGATCGCGAAGCGGTCGCCGATCTCGCGCGTGCCACGTTCCTCGCGCGCGATCTGATCAACACGCCGGCCGAAGATCTCGGGCCGCCCGAGCTCGCGCAGACTGCGGTGAGGCTCGCTGAGGAGATGGGCGCGCGCTGCACCGTGATCGCGGGCGACGCGCTGCTCGAGCAGAACTACCCGACGATCCACGCGGTCGGTCGCGCAAGCAGCCGCGCGCCGCGCCTCGTCGATCTGCGCTGGGGCGACGAACAGGCGCCCAAGGTGACGCTCGTCGGCAAGGGCGTGTGCTTCGATTCGGGCGGGCTCGACATCAAGCCCGCCGCCGGCATGCTCGAGATGAAGAAAGACATGGGCGGCGCGGCGGTGGTGCTCGGCCTTGCGAGCGCGCTGATGGCAGGCAAAGCGCCGATCCGGCTGCGGGTGCTGATCCCGGCGGTCGAGAACTCGATCTCGGGCAACGCACTCCGGCCGCGCGACATCATCCGCACGAGAAGCGGCAAGACGGTCGAGATCGGGAACACCGACGCCGAGGGCCGCCTGATTCTTTGCGACGCGCTCTTCGAGGCCGACCAGGAAAAGCCCGAGCTGCTCGTCGACTGCGCTACGCTGACCGGCGCGGCGAGGATCGCGCTCGGGCCCGAGGTGCAGGCGCTCTTTTGCAACGACGATGCGCTGGCGGAAGCGCTCGCGCGCTCGAGCGCGGCGACGCAGGACCCGCTCTGGCGCATGCCGCTCTGGAAGCCCTACCGCAAGCTGATCGACAGCAAGATCGCCGACTTCAACAACGTGGCCTCCGGAACGTTTGCCGGCGCGATCATCGGCGCGCTTTATCTGTCCGAGTTCGTGAGCGAAGCCACGCCGTGGGCGCATCTGGACATCATGGCCTCGAACCCCGCCGCAAAGCCCGGCCGTCCCGAAGGCGGCGAGGCGACCGGCATGCGGGCGCTGCATCACCTGATCCGGGCGAAGTACCGGTGAGCGGTCAGGATCCCAAGGCGCACTTCGACGCTTCGAGCGCTGTAGCGCGAGGCGGTCGATCCGGGCATTTCCATGCTCGACACGACACGGCTGTACGTGGCGCGCGCGGTCGATAAGCTCCTCGCCTAGGCGCCGCGCGCGCCACCGCCTCAGGCCGCGATCTTGCCGCGGCGCACCTGACCCGATTGCACGCGCTCGCTGAGGCGCTTTGCCCAGGGCGTCGGCTTGTGCAGCTGGCGCTCGACGAGGTAGTGGCGCGCGCGCGCCTCCTGGCCAGCACGCGAGGCCGCTTCGATCAGTGTCAACGTGAGGATGTCGCGCTGCGCGTGGCTGCCGCCGAAGCGGTTGGCGCCGTCGCGAACGCGCTCGATCAGGTCTGCGGCTTCGGCGTACTGCCCACGCGCGAACGCGGCGATGCCTTGTGCAAGCGGCAGTCCGACCTCGCGCGACATCATGCCGTTCGACCCGGGCTGTGCCGCCGCGGCGCCGAGCTGGGCAAGCTGCCGGCTCATCGCCGCGGCGCGCCCGGTGCCGGCGTAGGCGAGCATCGCGTGAAAGTCGTTGAATGCGTAGAAACTGTGGTCGTTCTCCTGGCGCGCCTGCCACTCGTCGGCGAGCGCCTCGAAACGCGGCCCGAGATCGGCGCCCTCGAGCTGCAGGCGCCACAGAAGCGCCGTGGCGTCGACGAGCGGCAGCACGTACTGCGCCGGCTCCGGGTGGATCGAAGCGTCGTACAGCGCGAGCGCGCGCGCGTAGTCCGCGCCGTCCATGTAGAAGAGCGCAAGGTGCCACCAGTTGTGGAACGCGAAGCCGTTGTCGGGGGCCCAGTCGCCCTGACGCGACTCGAGCCAGCGCTTGCCCTCGTCGATGCGGCCCTGCATCTCCATGACGTGCGCCACGGCGTGCACTGCCCAGGCGTCCTTCGCCTGGAGCTCGAGCGCGCGTCGCCCCGTCGCCTCGGCCTCGGCGTACTGGTTCATCTCCTCGAGGCCGAAGGCGTGCATGCCGAGCACGTAGGAGTAGCCGGGCACCGAGCGGTCCCAGTGCGGCAGCACGCGCGAGATGCGGTTGCGCAGGTTGATCGCGTCGCCGCGGAAAAAGTCCATCAGGTGCGCCACCTGCAGCGCCATGGCGTCGCGCGGGTACTCGACGAGCACGTGGTCGAGCTGGCGGCTGCCCGCATCCCAGTCGCCGTCGAGGAAGCGGCGCGTGGCCGCCATCAGGCCGCGCTCGCGCGCATTGGCGCGCTCGACGCGGCTCACGGCCTCGGCGAGGGCGGCCTCGGCGGCCGGAACGAACTGCTTTTCGCTCGTGGTATAGAGCGCGAGCGCCTTGAACAGGTGCCCCATCACAAAATCCGGCGCCTCGGCGAGCGTTGCGTCGAGCGTCGCGAAGGGGTCGCCGACGTAGGTTTGGAACTGCACGAGCGCAGTCTCGTAGCCCGAGAGCGCCTCGGGGCTTGAGGAGGAAACGGGAACGTCACGGATATCGCGTTGCATAAGGGTTTATCCTTCGGATGGTTGGCGTTGCGATGGCACCAAGCGTACGTCCGGCGCCGGCATCGCACTAAAGCCGTTTGTGCAACGCAGTGGACGAATCGGCCATGAGCCAGGCACCCGCCCCGATCGAAATCGCGATCCTGGTGTACCCCGAGACCAGCGCCTCGGTGGTATTCGGAATGTACGACCTGTTCCTGTCCGCGGGGCGCGACTGGAGCATGCTCGTCGACGGTCAACCGGGGCCGACGCTGATGCAGCCGCGGCTCGTAGCCCGTGAGACTGCGGGTTTTGCGGCCGGCAACGGCGTGCTGATGCAGCCCGAGCTGACGTTCGAGCAATGCCCGGCGCCGGCGATCGTCTGCGTACCGGAGATCCTGCTTGCGCCGCAGGAGCCGCTCGAGGGCGCCTTCGAGCGCGAGATTGCCTGGCTCAAGACATGCCATGCCGGCGGCGCGGTGCTCGCGACCGCCTGCTCGGGCGCCATGCTGCTCGCCGAGGCGGGGCTCTTGAGCGGGCAGGACGCAACGACGCACTGGGCTTATTGCGATACCCTGAAGCGGCGCTTTCCTGACGTGCGCGTGCACCCGCAGCGCACCCTCGTGGTAAGCGGCGAGGGCCAGCGCCTGGTGATGGCGGGCGGCGGCACCTCGTGGCTCGACCTGGCGCTTTACCTGATCGCGCGCCACGTCGGCGTCGAGGTGGCAATGCAGACCGCGCGCATCAACCTGATCGACTGGCACGGCGTGGGGCAGCAGCCCTTCGCGCGCCTCGCGGGCTCGCGCCAGTCGGAGGACGGGACCATCGCGCAGTGCCAGAACTGGATCGCCGAACACTACCGCGAGCGCAACCCGGTGGCCGCGATGGCAAAGCTCTCGGAGCTGCCCGAGCGCTCCTTCAAGCGCCGCTTCAAGCAGGCGACCGGCATGGCGCCGCTCGAGTACGTGCACACGCTGCGCATCGAGGAGGCGAAGCAAATGCTCGAGTCCGGCCACGCGCCGGTCGAGGCGATCGCGAACGACGTCGGCTACGAGGACGCCGGCTTCTTCGGTCGGCTTTTCCGGCGCAATGTCGGGCTCACGCCGAACGAGTACCGCAAGCGCTTCGGTTCGATGCGCCGCGCGCTGCAGGGCCTCGAGCCCGAACGCCATGGCGGCGCCGGACGCGGGCGCGGGCTGGCGGCTGCGCCGTGCGCCGCACGTTTGAGAGAAAGCGGAGCGATGAAGGCGGCGCGGCGCGAGTAAATCGTCCGGCTTTCGAGGAGAGAAAACGCCGTTGACAGGGCGCACGGGACACAGCAACCTTGCCGCTCCCGGTACGCCGCGCAGCTTTCGCAGGCGCCGGAAAGCGTTTCTCCGGGAGAACCAAAATCGACCTCACCGACCTCACGCTCCTCGAGCAGGCCGAGCTGTTGCGCCGTGGGCAGGCCTCGAGCCGCAACATCGTCGATGCGCACCTCGCGCGCATCGATAGCCTGAACGACAAGCTGCACGCCTTCGTCGAGGTGTACGCCGAGGAGGCGCGCGCGCTCGCCGATGCGGCCGATCGGGCGCGCAAGGCGCGCCTGCCGCTCGGGCCGCTGCACGGGCTGCCGATCGGGCTCAAGGACCTGTGCGACATCGCCGGGCGCATCGGCACGGTGGGCTCGAAGATGAATGCCGCGCGCGTGGCCGAGACGACCTGCGCGACGGTCGAGCGGCTGCTCGCTGCGGGGATGATTCCGCTCGGCAAGCTCCACATGGTCGAGTTCGCCTTTGGCGGCTGGGGCACCAACCCGCTGATGGGCGCGCCCTGGAATCCCTGGGACCTCGAGCGCCATCGCGTGCCGGGCGGGTCCTCCAGCGGCACTGCGGTCGCGGTCGCCGCGGGGCTCGCGCCGATCGGCATCGGCAGCGACACCGGTGGCTCGGTGCGCATCCCTTCCGCGTTCAACGGCCTCGTGGGCCTGAAGGTCACCTTCGGTCGCATCAGCCTGCACGGCACGGGGCTATTGAGCTGGACGCTCGACAGCATCGGCCCGCTCGCTCGCTCGGTGGACGATTGCACCGAGCTGCTGCGCGTGCTCGCGGGGCCGGACGAGCGCGATCCGACGACGCTCGCGCAGCCGCCGCACGATCTCCCCGCGCGGCTCGAGGCGAGTCGATTGAACTCGTACCGCGTGGCGCTCCCCGACGCGGATCAGCTTCCGTCCTTCATGCACCCGGCGGTCATCGGCGCCTGGAAGGAGGCCGCGAAGCGGCTCGAGAACCTCGGCGCACAGGTGGTGCCGGTACGCCTGCCCGAGTGGTACTTCGAGCTCTCCAAGCCCGCAGGCGCCATCATCGCCTCCGAAGCCTTCTCGCTGCACCGCGCCTACATCGAGGACATGAAGCAGCCGATCGGACCCGCGGTGCGCGAGCGCGTGCTCGGCGCGCGCAAGCTCGCCCCGGGCGAGTACGCGGAAACCTTGCGAGTGATGGCGGAGCGCCGGCGTGTGTTCGGCGAGTGGTTTCGGTCTTTCGACGCCGTGCTGCTGCCCACGGTCGCGGTGCCCGCGCCGCCGATCGACGAGATCGAGGAGCAGGGGCCGATCCCCGGCTATCTGACGCGGCCGGCGAACTACCTCGGCCTGTGCGGCCTGTCGATGCCGGCCGGGCTGCACGAGGGTCTGCCGCTCAGCATCCAGATCGTCGGCAAGCCCTTCGCCGAGCGCACCGTCCTCGAAATCGGCAAGGCGTACCAGGAAGACACCGGCCACCACAAGCTGCGTCCGAAGCTCGCCACGGCGGGCGCGAAGCATGCCGCCTGAGGCCGGCGCCGCGCCGCGCTCGGCCGAGCGCGCTTCGGCCGATCGCATCTACTACACGCTCGCCTCCATCATCGGCGGCGTGGTCGGCATCTACTTCCTCGTAGTGCCGGTGCTCGACCTGAACCTCGCGTTCCACTTCTACCTGATGCTGTGGATCACCATGGCCTCGGCGTTCAATGTCGCAGCGGGCTTCTCGGGGTACATGCCCTTCGGCTTCGTCGCCTTCTACGGCGTCGGCGCCTTCACCACTGCGATCCTGGTGAAGAGCCTGGGTTTTCCCGTGTTGCTCGCGCTGCCCTTCTCGGGCGCGGCGGGGGTGATCCTCGGGCTCCTGTTCGCGCCGACGCTGCGTCTCTCGGGCATCTACTTCGCCATCGTCAGCCTGGCGCTCGCCGGCATCTGTCGCCTCGTGATCTCCAACATGCCTCAGGAGATCACCGGGGGCTCCTTCGGCCTGCAGCTGGGCAGCCGCGCCGAGCCGGTGCACTCCTTCTACGTGATGATGGGCGTGATGCTGATGGCCCTCGGGGTGATCCTGTGGCTGTCGCGCTCGCGCCTGGGCAAGGCGCTGCGCGCGGTGCGCGACGACGCCGAGGCCGCCGACATGATGGGCGTGAACGTGACGCGCGTGCGGCTCTACGGCTGGCTGATCGCGGCGTTCTTTCCGGCGGTGTGCGGGGGCGTCGAGGCCTGGTACACCAACGTGGTCGACACCGAGACCGCGTTCAACACCCTCACCACTGCGAAGACGGTGATCTACGCGGTCGCCGGGGGCCTGGGCACGGTGACCGGGCCGATCGTCGGCTCGGTCGTCATGGTATGGCTCGACGAGCTGATCTGGCGGCAGTTCCCGCTGCTGAACCTGCTGATCCTCGGCGTCGCGACGGTGCTGCTGGTGCTGTTCCTGCCGCGCGGCATCGTCGGCACGCTGCTGCGCTGGCGCCCCGAGTGGCGCCGCTACATTCCCTGAGGCACGGGCATGGACACCCTGGTCCTGAACGGCATCGTCAACGGCCTGATCGTCGGCGGCATCTACGCGCTGATCGGGATGAGCCTGACGCTGCTCTACGGGGTGCTGCGCGTGGTCAACTTCGCGCACGGCGAGTTCGTGATCGGCGGCTCCTTCCTCGCCTACGCGCTGTTCAGCAACCTCGGCCTGGCGCCGCTCCTCGCGCTGCCGGTGGCGGCGCTGTCGTTCTTCGCGCTCGGGTGGGGCGCGTACTACGTGCTGCTGCCGCGCCTGCAGAAGAGCGACGACCCCGAGATCATGTCGTTTCTCATGATGTACGGCGTGTCGATCGCGCTCGCCGCGGTGATGCTGCTCATCTTCGAGGCCGACTCGCGCTCGATCGACTATTCGTTCCGGCCGATCTCGATGAAGGTCGGCCCGATCTATGTCTCGACCGCACGCGTGGTCGCGTTCGGCATCACCATCGCGATCGCGCTCGCGCTCACCTGGTTCCTGTTCCGCACTTTGCCCGGAAAAGCATTGCGCGCCGCGATCATGAACCGCGAGGCGATCCAGATCGTCGGCGTCGACGTGGTGAAGCTCTCGGCGTTCGCCTTTGCGCTCGCTTCGGCGATCGCAGGCGCGACCGGCGTGCTGGTGGCGCTGGTGTTCCCGGCCTTCAACCCCTTCTCGGGCGCCGAGTACTCGATCATCGGCTTCATCGTGGTGGTGCTCGGTGGCCTGGGCAACCCCGTCGGCGCGCTCCTTGCAGGCATCCTGTACGGGCTCGCCGAGCAGCTCGCCACGGTGTTCCTGCCGCAGGCGATGGCGCCGATCATCGGCTTCGGCATCCTGGTGGCGATCATCCTCATCCGGCCCAGCGGTCTGATGGGCTGGCGGGCGCAGCGATGAGCGCGGCGATCGAAGTCCACGGCCTGGTCAAGCGCTTCGGCGGCCTGACCGCGCTCGACGGCGTCGAGCTCGAGGCGCGCCCGGCCGAGGTTCTCGGCATCATCGGCGTCAACGGCGCCGGCAAGACCACGCTCATGAACTGCATCTGCGGCATCTACCGTGCCGACGCGGGACGGGTGGTGATTGGCGGGCACGACGTCACGCACCGCACGCCGCACGAGATTGCGCACCACGGCGTCGGGCGCACCTTCCAGATCCCGCGCGTGTTCCGCAAGATGTCGCTGATCGACAACCTGCTCGTGCCGGTGCTCGATCGCAAGGAGGCGGACCCCGCGCTGATCGAGCGCGCGGAAAGCATGCTCGAGCAGATGCGCCTGATCGAGCTGCGCCACAACTTCGCCGAGGAGCTCTCCGGCGGCCAGCAGAAGTTGCTCGAGATGGCGCGCATGCTGATGCCCGATCCGACGGTGGTGATGCTGGACGAGCCCTTCGCGGGCGTGCATCCTACGCTTTGCCGGTTCATGATCGAGCGCATCGAGGCGATGGCTGCCGACGGCAAGACGGTGCTGCTGATCAGCCACGACCTGACCTCGATCTATCGGCTCTCGCGCCGCGTCGCGGCACTCAACGAAGGCCGCGTCATCGCCATGGGCGGGGTGGACGAGATCCGGGGCAACCCCGCGGTGGTCGAGGCCTATCTAGGCAACTGAGTCGGAAACTGAGGGTGCACTTGAAGACATGAACGCGCCTGCCGCCAACGACCGTCCGGTGCTCGAGCTGCGCTCGGTGGATGTCGCCTATCACGGCGACATCCGCATCCTGCAGGGCCTGTCGCTCGCGGTGCGTCCGGGCAGGATCACCGGCGTGATCGGGCCGAACGGCGCCGGCAAGTCCACCGCACTGCGCACCCTCTATGGGCTGCTCAAGCCGGTCGTGGGCGACGTACTGATCGACGGCCAGGTGGTCACCGGCATGCCGCCCTGGCAGTTCATCGAGCGCGGCATCACGCTGGTGCCGCAGAACCGCAGCCTCTTCAACGAGCTTTCGGTCGAGGACAACCTGCGTCTCGCGTGCTGGTCATTCCGGCGCGACAAGGCGCGCGTCGCCGAGGCGCTCGAGCGCGCCTACGCGCAGTTTCCGCTCCTGAAGGATCGGCGCACGCAGGCCGCCGGCGCAATGAGCGGCGGGCAGCAGCGCTTTCTCGAGCTCGGGCGGGCGCTCGCGCTGCAGCCGCGCGCGGTGCTGCTCGATGAGCCCACCGCGATGATCGCACCCAAGCTCGCCGCCGAGATTTACGAATTCATTCACGAGCTGCCGAAAAAGGGCATCACCGTACTCTTGGTGGACCAGAACGTGCGCCAGTGCGTGCGCGTGTCGGATCATGTCTACGTGCTCGAGCTCGGGCGCAACAAGATCGACGGCTCGTCGAGCGACTTCACGAAAGACGCCGACCTGCGCAACCTGATCGCAGAATGGGTGGATTACCGGATCGACGCCTAATCGGGCGGGCGTCGGCGAACAAAACTTCAGCCCACGAAGGAGGATGACATGCAACGCAGAAAATTCCTGCTGGCGCTCGCCGCGCCGGTACTGATCGCAACGGTGGCGGCGGGCACGGCGAGCGCCCAGGCCGACAAGCCGATCCGCATCGGCATGACGGTTTCCTCGACCGGCACTTTCGCGCTCGCGGCGCAGTCCGGCCATCGCGGCGCGCAGATCTGGGTAAACGACGTCAACAGCCGTGGGGGGATCGACATCGGCGGCGCGAAGCGCAAGGTCGAGCTGGTGATCCTCGATGATCGCAGCGACAAGCAGCTCGTTCCGCGCGTCTACGAGACCTTGATCAAGGACGAAAAAGTCGACCTCGTGTTCGGGCCGTTCGGCTCGACGCTCACCGCGGCGGCGGCCAACACCACCGAGACCAACGGCAAGTTCATGGTGATCTGGTCCGCCTCGGCCGATTCGATCTACAAGCAGGGCTACAAGTACGTCGTCTCGGCCACCCAGATCGCCGGCACTCTGCTCGGACAGCCGGCGGTGCGCGCGCTGCACAGCATGGGCGTGAAGAAGGTCGCCTTCGCCTACGTCGACGAGCCCTTCCCCGCGGCGCTCACGCAGGGCGCTATCGACCTGGCGAAAGAGCTCGGCATGCAGGTCACCATGGACGAGAAGTTTGCCAAGGGCACCAAGGACTTCAACATCCTGATCCAGAAGGCCAAGGCGAGCGGGGCGGAGGCGTTCTATCCGACCGCCTACGAGGGCGATCAGATGACCATCGCGCGCCAGATCCGCGAGACCAACGCGGACTTCAAGGCGGTGTACCTGGTCTACGCCTCGCAGCCGCAGTTCCTGCAGCAATCGGGCAAGGACGGGCACTACGTGTTCAGCCAGACGCTGCTGCACGAGAAGATCAACTGGAAGGTGACTCACGGGCTGAACCGCGCGCAGATGGTGGCCGCGTACGAGAAGCTTTTCCCGAACGCGCAGTACCCGGCGGACTTCCAGACCATCCTCGCCTACGGTGCCGGCGTCACCACCGAGCAGATCATCAAGACCGCCGGATCGCTCGATGCCGCCAAGCTCAAGGAGGCCGCGATCAAGCTCTCGGGCAAGA
>JBFKUL010000074.1:0-11763 GCA_041635755.1 Burkholderiales bacterium
CGCTCGCGCTGCGTTTGCGCGTCGCGGCGCAACGCGTCGCGCTCGCCGCTCAGGGTGCGATTGGCCGCGGCCAGGCGCTCGCCCTCGTCGCTCAGCCCCCGGTAGGCGAAGAACAGCGCGCCCGCGATGATGGCCAGCACGGCGATGATCGCTACATACACCAGGTTCGTTTTCTGCCTCGCCTCCATGCCTCGCACGATACCTGCGCCGGCTTGCGCGCGGCAAGTCCTGCCGCAGCGCATCGCGAGTATGCGAGGATCCCGGCTTATGTCCGGCAATCCCCAGCGGCCGTCGATGCCGCTCTGGAAGCGCCTTTGGCTGCTCGTAACGGTGATCTGGGTGGTCGTCGCGCTGCTCAATGCGGCGACCATTTACCTCCTGGGCGAGCCCGCCGAGCGCGGCAATGCCGTGGTGCCGCTCGCGTTTGCCGTGCTCGTGCCGGCGGTGCTCTACCTGCTCGGGTGGGGCTGGGTGCGCTGGCGCGCGGGGCGCACAGGCGGCTCCGAGGAACGCTAGCGCGCCGCGACAGGACGCGAGCGCGCTCAGAATGGTAGCGAGGTAAAGATCCTGATGCCGGTCACGCCACCGCCTTGCCGCAAGGCGACCCCGATGCGGTCGATCGGCAAGTAGGGGATCGGCAACGGCTCGCGGGTGGAAAGGCTGAACGCAAGCTCGAATTCCTCGCGCAGCCGGCTTTCGCGGTTGTTGAATTGCGGGAAATCTAGGCGGCCGAAGTAGTAGTAATGCGTCGGGGTGAAGCTTAGGCGCAAGGCCTGACCGGCGAGCGTCATGCCGGTCGGGAACTGGAAATCGAGTCCCGTGGCAAGAAAACCGAGGGTGTTGGTGGCGCCGCCCGAGACGCGATAGCCCGCGGTGGTCAGGCGGTTGAGCAGCGCGATCTCAGTGCCGCGCGCGGTTGAAAGCAGGAAGCGGCTGCGTACGCCGAAGTCGTAGATCGTGGCCTTCTCGTCGCCCGAGATCTCGATGCCCAGGCCCGCTCCGGCATAGGGCTTGAGCGTCCAGCGTCGGGTCAGCGGGATCTCCCATTCGAGCTGCGGCACCACGCTCAGCGTGCCCACGCCGCTCGGCAGGCTCCTCCCGATCGCCTTGTTGAGGTCGTAATCGTAGAAGCCGATCGAGACCGGCAACGTGAGTTTCAGCCCCCAGTGCTCGTCCGTGGTCTCGCGCAGCACGTGTGGAAACTGCAGCTGGAGCACGGCGATCGAGCGACTTCCCGAGGCGTAGATCCCGGTGCCGAAGAGCGGAGCGTAATACCAGTCGACTACGTTCTCCGGGTCGACCGCACCGAGCTGCGCGTGGCCCGTCGGCAGCCACGCCGCATGCAGGCAAGCGAGCATGACGAGGGCGAGCGCCATGCGTAGCGCCGCCGCGCAGCGGGATGAATGGGCTCCGGCGTGGCACCCGGCGCGTGCGCTAGCGTACCTTCGCCGAATGCGGATCGACGTGGCCTCGTCCAATGTCATGGGCGAGCGGGCTCGTTCGCGCATCGAAACCCGATGTTGTGATGGCCCGCCGCCGGATTTCGCGACACGCCCAGTCCGCGTTGCGTCGCGGTTAAATGCGCGGCCGGCGAATCGTGCCCGCCGCCGCGCGTGCCGCGTATCGGGCCCGGCGTAGGATCCTCGCGCCCGTCCGTTGCGGAGTAGGGGTAAGCGCGATACGCACTCGATACCCATTCCCAGACATTGCCCGCCATGTCGAGCACGCCGTAAGGGCTCGCGCCACGCGGGTAACGGCCCACCGGCGTGGTCTCGTTCCAGCCCGCAGCGAATCGCCCACGCGTTTCGTCCGGCGGGTCGTTGCCCCACGGAAAGCGACGAGCGTCGGTGCCGCGCGCCGCCTTCTCCCACTCGGCTTCGCTCGGCAAGCGCTTGCCGCGCCACGCACAATACGCGGTTGCACCCAGCCAGGAAGCCTCCACCACCGGGTGCGCGCCGAAACCGTCATCGGTGCGCCATCGCCCGCCGTGGCGGCGGATGCGTGCATCCGGGTCGTCTTCGTCGAAATAGCGCGCCCCGTCCGGTGCGCGCGGCCCGAGCGCTTCGAGAAACTCGGTGAACTGCGTGTTGCTGACCGGAACACGGTCGATCTGAAATGCGGCGAGCGTGACGCGATGCGGCGGGCGCTCGTCGGCGGCGCCCTCGGCGCTGCCCATCTCGAACGCGCCCGCCGGTACGAGCACCATTTCCGATGCTTCGCGCGCCGCCGCAATCGAGATCGCAGCGGCGACCGCGCCGAGCGCGCCTATTCTAATGATCCAGGTCTTCACGGCGCAGCCGGCTCACCGCGAATTCGAGGCTCACCGAGGCAAGCGCGAGCATCAGAATGGCCCCCGAAACCACCAGCACGCCCTCGTTGCTCAAGTCTTTGACGTCGACCGTGAGGTAACGCGTCAGTGCGGTAATCGCGACGTAGACGAGAAAGCGCACCGGCAGGCGGCTGGTCTTGAAATAGATCCCCACCATCGCGCCGAGCTCGAGGTAGATGAACAGCAGCAGAAGGTCATCCAGCTTGGCGTAGCCTTTCTGCATGATCTCGATATAAGCAAAGACCGCTGACCAGACGATCGATGCGCCGATCACGAACAGTCCCGCGAGGTGGAAGGCGCGCACCAGCGCGGCGCCGACGATCTCGACCTTGTCGCGAGCCTTATCTTGATTCATGTCTGGCCTCCTTGGTTCTGCGCCACCCGTTATTCGCACGCGGCGAATGCCGCGCGAACCTTGTTCGCATCGCAATCCGCGCGCAGCAACAGCTCGAGCAGCACGCGCGCCTTGTACGGGCCAAGTCGTCCCGCCGGAATCAAGCCCCGCCGGCCGAGGTCAATCTCGGCGCCGGGGAATTCGTAGGTCTTGCGCAACAGCGGGCCGCCGCCCATGCGCCCGGCACCGATCGTGGGCATCGCCGCCGAGAGCCGTCCGAGCTTCTCGACGACCCAGGACGGGGCATGGCCGCCGCCCATCAGCGCAATGACCGCGCCGCGGTATCCAAGCCGGTCGGGCGCTGCGAGGATTGCATCGATCAGCGCGCCTTGCTCGCCCAGGCCGAGCGCGATCAGCGCCACCGGCGAGCCGCCCTGGCCCAGGCGCGCGGCGGGCGAGGCGCCGACCAGCTCGCGCACTCGTTGCTTCCACGCGCGCAAAGGACGGGCGAGCGCCAGCACGCGATCCTCGATGAGCGTCGCAAGTGGCCCGCTTTGCGGCGAATCGAAGGCGTCGATGCGCGCCGAATGCGCCTTGACCACGTCAAAGGCCGAATAGGCATGGTCAAGCATCACCACCATCACGCCGAGCTCGGCCGCCGACGCGCGTACCCAGGGCGCCGCCGCGACGCGCGCGGCGGCCAGCAGGTTGCCGGCGCCGTCGGGCGAGGTCATCAGCGGATTGCGCATAGCGCCGATGACGATGACCGGAATCGCGACCTCGAGCAGGCAATCGAGCAGGAACGCGGTTTCCTCGATCGTGTCCGTGCCCTGCGTGATAACGCAGGCATCGATCGCCTTTGCATCGGCGTCGCGCTGGATGCGCGCCGCGAGCGCGTAGATCTGTTCGAGCGTGAGGCTCGGGCTGGCCACTTTGGCGACGGTCTCGCCGCGCACCTCGACCACTTCGCCTAACGCCGGCACCGCCGCGGCGAGCTCGTCGGCGCCCAGCCCGGGCTTTACGCCTCCGGCGTCGCCCTTGACCATCGCGATCGTGCCGCCGAGCGCAAGCACCAGTAGACGTGGACGTTCCATCTTGGAATCCTGCAGGATTGGAAGTCCGAATTTACCGGACTACGCGTGTTTCGGGTTTGGTCGCGCCGGACCTCGCGGGCGCCGGCGCCATTGACCTCGGTCAAGCGTGTTCGCGACTTGGGTTACATACTGAAATGGTGACAAAAAACAGACTGAACTGGCACGCGGCACCGACGCGGGAGGTTATCGAAGCGCTGCAAACGGCACCCGGCGGCCTCGCCTCCACGGAGGCCGAGCGACGCCTTGCAGACTACGGGCCGAACGCATTGCCGCCGCCCAAGCGCCGCGGTCCGCTGCTACGTTTCGCACTTCAGTTCCACAACGTGCTGATCTATGTGCTGCTCGGCGCGGCCGTGGTCACCGCGGCGCTCGGACAATGGGTCGACACCAGCGTGATTCTCGGCGTGGTGCTGATCAACGCCATCGTCGGCTTCGTGCAGGAAGGTAAAGCCGAGCGCGCGCTCGAGGCGATTCGCGGCATGCTTTCGCCAAACGCGGTGGTGCTGCGTGACGGCGCAAAGCGCATCGTGCCGGCCGAGGCGCTGGTGCCGGGCGACGTGGTGCTGCTCGCGTCGGGCGACAAGGTGCCCGCCGACCTGCGCCTGCTCGAGACGCACTCGCTGCGCGCCGACGAGGCGGCGCTCACCGGCGAATCGGTGCCGGTCGACAAAGGCGTCGAGCCAGTCGACGCCGACAAGGTGATCGGCGACCGTAGCTCGATGGCGTACTCGGGCACGCTCGTCACCTACGGCACCGCGACCGGCGTCGTGGTCGCGACCGGCAACGCGACCGAGATCGGCCGCATCAGCAAGCTGATCTCGGAGGTGACCGAGCTCACCACACCGCTGCTTCGCAAGCTGGCGCGCTTCAGCCACTGGCTGACAGTGGCGATCCTCGTGCTCACGGTGATCACGTTCGCGGTCGGATTCCTGTGGCGAGGCTACACGGCGGCGGAGATGTTCCTCGCTGCGGTCGGGCTCGCGGTGGCGGCGATCCCCGAAGGCCTGCCCGCGATCATGACCATCACGCTCGCGATCGGCGTGCAGCGCATGGCGCGCCGCAGGGCGATCATCCGGCGCCTGCCGGCGGTCGAGACGCTCGGCTCAGTGACCGTGATCTGCTCGGACAAAACCGGAACGCTGACGCGCAACGAGATGACGGTGCGCCGCGCGCTCACCGCGGAGGCCGACTACGACGTCGAAGGCGAGGGCTACGCGCCGCACGGCGCGATCCGCGGCGGCGAACCGCCGGTCCACGGTCATGTAGACCCGCTGCTGCGCGAGCTGGCGCTGGCGGCATTGCTGTGCAACGACGCGCAGCTGAATCCGGCCGATGGGGGCTGGAGGCTGGAAGGCGATCCGACTGAGGGCGCGCTGCTCGCCTTCGGCATGAAGGCGCGGCTCGAGCCTGGCGAAGAGGGCGAGCGCCGGCCGCGACACGACGTGATCCCCTTCGAGTCGCAGCATCGCTTTATGGCGACGCTGCACGGCGGCGAGCCCGGCAGCATGATCTACGCCAAGGGCGCGCCCGAGCGCATCTTCGCCATGTGCGACACCGAGCGCACGAGCGAGGGGGCGCGGCCGCTCGATCGGGCGCAGTGGACGGCGCGCATCGACGAGCTGGCCGGTTCGGGCCTACGGCTGCTCGCGCTTGCGGCGCGCGCTGCCGAGCCTGGGCAGCAGCAGCTCGAGATGTCCCACGCGGAGGAAGGATTCGTGCTGCTCGGCGTGCTCGGCATCATCGATCCGCCGCGCGAGGAGGCGATCGACGCGGTGCGCCAGTGCCGCGAGGCCGGCATTCGGGTAAAGATGATCACCGGCGATCATGCGGTCACGGCATGCGCGGTCGGCGCGATGCTCGGCATCGGCGACGGGCGTACCGCGCTTGCCGGGCCCGAGATCGAGCGCATGAGCGATGCCGAGCTCGAGCGCGTCGTGCCGGACACGGACGTTTTCGCGCGCGCGAGCCCGGAGCACAAGCTGCGCCTGGTCCAGGCGCTGCAGAAGCACGGCGAGGTCGTGGCAATGACCGGCGATGGCGTGAATGACGCCCCGGCGCTCAAGCGCGCCGATGTCGGCGTGGCCATGGGGCGCAAGGGCACCGAAGCGGCGAAAGAGGCCGCCGAGATGGTGCTCGCGGACGACAACTTCGCCTCGATCGCGCACGCGGTCGAGGAAGGGCGCACGGTCTACGATAATCTGCGCAAGTCGATCGTGTTCATCATGCCGACGAGCGGCGGCGAGGCGGGCGCGCTGCTGGTGGCGATCGCCCTCGGCCTGACGCTGCCCATCACTCCGGTGCAGATCCTGTGGGTCAATATGGTGACCGCGGTCACGCTTTCGCTCGCGCTCGCGTTCGAGGTCGCCGAGCCGCGCGTTATGGAACGTGCGCCGCGCGCGCCCGAGGCGCCAATCCTGTCGGGCTTTGTCCTGTGGCGCATCCTGATGGTGACGCTGATTCTGGTGGTGGGCGTAGTCGGGCTGTTCGAGTGGATGCTTGGGCGGGGCGCGAGCATCCAGGCTGCGCGAACGGTCGCGGTCAACACGCTGGTGATGGGCGAGATGGTGTACCTGTTCAACAGTCGCCACCTCATCGACAGCGTGCTCTCGCGCGAAGGACTGTTCGGCAACGCGATCGCGCTCTACGCGGTGGGCATCCTCGCGCTATTGCAGGCGGCGATGACCTACGCGCCGCCCATGCAGCGGCTCTTCGGCACTGCGCCGCTCGATGCGACCGGCTGGGCCGCCGTGGCCGCGTTCGGCATGACGCTGTTCGTGATCGTCGAGGCCGAGAAGCTGGTGGTTCGGCGCTTCGTTTCGCGCGCGGTTTAGCGAAGCGCTATGGGGGCCGCCCGCCCTTTGACGGGCTCAGGCGGCTGCGGCGCTTTTTTTCTCGACCATCGCGAGCACCAGCTTCTCGAGCTTGCGCGCGTCGGCGTCGAAGCGGCGAATGCCGTCGGAGAGCTTCTCGACCGCCATCTGGTCCTCGTTGTGCTGCCAGCGAAAGGCTTTTTCGTCGAGCAGCACGCGCACCGCGCCGCTCGCCTTGGCCTGCTGTTCCGACAGGCGGCGCGGCACCTCGCCCTGCGCCGAGGCGAGCTTTTCCAGCAAATCCGGCGCGATCGTCAGCAAGTCGCATCCCGCGAGCGCAAGAATCTGGCCGGTCTTGCGGAAGCTCGCGCCCATGACCTGCGTCGAATAGCCGAATTTCTTGTAGTACGTGTAGATGCGCGCGACCGAAGCGACACCGGGATCGTCGTCGATCGGGATGTCATCGACCTTTCTCGCCTGGCGGTGCCAGTCGTAGATGCGCCCGACAAAGGGCGAGATCAGCGTCACGCCGGCGTCGGCGCAAGCGACTGCTTGCGCGAAGGAGAACAGCAGCGTCATATTGCAGTGAATGCCCTCGCGCTCGAGCCGTTCGGCCGCACGCACCCCTTCCCAGGTGCTCGCGAGCTTGATCAGCACGCGCTCCCGCGACACGCCCTGCTTGTCGTAGAGCTCGATGAAGCGGCGTGCCTTGGCGATCGAGGCCTCAACGTCGTAGGAGAGCCGTGCGTCGACCTCGGTCGAGACCCGGCCCTCGATGTGCTTGAGGATCTCGGCTCCGAAATTGACGAACAGCTTCTCCATCGCCGCTTCGACGCGGCGCTCGGCGCCGGCTTTGTTGCCGAAGCCGAGCGCGTCCTCGACCAGGGGCCGGTAGCGCTCGTGTTCGGCCACGGCAAGCAACAACGAAGGGTTGGTGGTCGCGTCCTGGGGCTTCCAGCGCGCGACGGCGTCGATGTCGCCGGAGTCGGCGACCACTACCGAATGGCGCTTCAGGGATTCGAGTTGGGATGGCATGACTGGAAGCATACAATGGGGTTGGTGCTGCGGCGCACCATCGAGCGCCGAGCGCCTGTTTCACAACAATTCACAGCGGGAGCGTACCGGACGGACGCTAGCAGGAATAATGTGCGCGGGGCGAACCCGATCAGAGTTCGACGACCAAGAAGAAAGAATGCAACAGCCGGAATCGACCGCAGAGCCGATGCAGACGCCGCGCCGGCTCCCCTTCATGGTGCGCACCAGCCACCTGGTACGCACCAGCGCCTTCGCGTTCAGCTTCATCGTCATCGGTCTGCATGTCGCCGAGCGCGACGTGAGCCCTCTTGGCTGGGCGGTGCTCGCGCTTCAATTTTTCGTCTATCCGCACCTCATTCATCTACGCGCTCAGTACGCGGCGAATCCAAAGCGCGCCGAGCTCCATAACCTGATGCTTGACGCGGCGTTGCTCGGCGCTTGGGCGGCGTACCTGCAGTTTCCGCTCTGGATTACCTACGGGTTGCTGTTCGGCACGTCGCTCAACGCGGTGGTGAATCGCGGCATGGCACCGCTTGTCGCCTCGATCGGCTTCTTCTGGCTCGGCGCGGCCCTGTCGTTCTCGTTCGGAACGCCCGGCTTCTCGCCCGAGACCAGCACGTTGGTGACCACGCTCTGCGTTCTCGGCTCGCTCGCGTACACGTGCGCCGTGGGCTATGTCCTGTACCGGCAGACCCAACACCTGTCGCAGACGCGCTCGGACGTGCGCGAAAGCGAGCATCATTTCCGGGTGCTGGCCGAACACGCGGGCGACCTGATCGCAATGGTCGATTCGAGCGGTCGCTGGCTCTACAGCAGCCCTTCCTACGAGCGCGTGCTCGATCCGAGCGACCGTGAAATCGGCACCGACGCGTTCCAGCGCGTGCATCCGGACGACGCGGACGATGCGCGCGCCGCCGTGGCGCGTACCGCCGGCAGCGGCGAGCCGCGCGACCTGCGGATGCGCCTGGTGGATCGCGACGGCCGCGTCCGCCAGCTCGAGGTGCGCGCCCAGGCGATCGAGGAGGCTGATCGCGCTCCGCGCTCGCGCATCGTACTGGTATCCCGCGACGTGACCGATCTGCGCGAAAACGAGGAGCGGCTGCTGCTCGCGGCACACGCGCTCGAGGGTATGACCGAGGCGATCCAGATCACCTCGGCCGATGGCACGATCGTTGCCGTCAACAAGGCCTTCAGCGAGATCACCGGGTATTCTCGCGACGAAGCGCTCGGGCGCGACGAGTCCGAACTCCGCAACGCCCTGCAGCCGCCGACCTTCTACGACGAGCTCAAGGCCGCGGTGCAGCGCAAGGGCTACTGGTCGGGCACCACGTGGAGTCGGCGCAAGAACGGCGCCGTCTACCGCGAGTGGCGCAGCGTGCGTGCGGTGCGCGACCCCACCGGCCGGACGACCCATTTCGTGGCGGTGTTCTACGAGGTCGGGGCGCCGCGCACCGCGGCCGAAACGACCGCTTGCTAGCCGGCTTTCGAGGTCCACCGGCCCGGCCCGGGGCGTCCGGCGGCCCCTCTCCACAAGAATCTCTAGCGTTTTGATAACTAAGGCTTTCCCTGTCAGTGAGGCGGGAGTAAAATTTGCAGTCAACGGATCTGTCTGGCGCGCCGCATCGCGTGCCGCCGAGGAGGAGGGCGTTGCAACCGACCGACATTCGCAATCCCAACTACTTTCATAAGGTTGTCGATTGTCAGTGGGCGTGCCCCGCCCACACCCCCGTCCCCGAGTACATCCGGTTGATCGCGGCAGGGCGTTATTCCGACGCCTACATGGTCAACTGGCATTCCAACGTCTTTCCCGGAATTCTCGGCCGCACCTGCGACCGTCCCTGCGAGCCCGCCTGCCGGCGCGGCCGCGTCGAGGACGCCGAAGCCGCCAAGCCGGAGCCGGTGGCAATCTGCCGCCTGAAGCGCGTTGCAGCCGACTACAAGGACGACATTCGGGCGCGCCTGCCCAAGCCTGCCGCGAGAAAGAATGGCCGGCGCATTGTCTGCGTCGGCGGCGGCCCGGCTTCACTCACCGTGGCGCGGGACCTCGTGCCGCTCGGCTATGACGTCACGGTGCTCGACCAGGATCCGAAGGCGGGCGGCATGATCCGCTCGCAGATCCCGCGCTTTCGCCTTCCCGAGGAAGTGATCGACGAGGAATGCGGCTATGTGCTCGGCCTCGGCGCCGATTTCCGCGGCGGAGTGAAGGTCGAAAGCATGAAGGCGCTGCTGGCAGAAGGCTGGGACGCGGTGTTTGTCGGCTCGGGCGCGCCGCGCGGGCGCGACCTCGATCTGCCGGGGCGCCGGGAAGGCGCCGCCAACATCCACATCGGCATCGACTGGCTCTCGTCGGTGTCCTTCGGGCACATCAGCCGCATCGGCAAGCGCGTGATCGTGCTTGGCGGGGGCAATACGGCGATGGATTGCTGCCGCACCTCCAAGCGCCTGGGCGGCGATGACGTGAAAGTGATCGTGCGCTCGGGCTTCGAGGAGATGAAGGCCTCGCCCTGGGAGAAGGAAGACGCGGCCCACGAGGGCATCCCGATCCTGAACTACCTCGTGCCGAAGGAATTCACGCTGCGCGGCGGCAAGCTCTCGGGCGTGATCTTCGAGGAGGTTCGTGCCGAGTACGACGACGAGGGCCGGCGCAAGCTCGTGCCCACCGGCAAGCCCGACCAGCATTTCGAGTGCGACGACGTGCTGGTCGCGGTCGGCCAGGAGAATGCCTTTCCCTGGATCGAGCGCGACTGCGGCATCGAGTTCGACAAGTCGGGCATGCCGGTGGTCGACAAGATCACCCTGCAGTCGACCGCGCCGCGGGTGTTCTTCGGCGGCGACGCGGCGTTCGGGCCGAAGAACATCATCTGGGCAGTGGCGCACGGCCATGATGCCGCGGTCTCGATCGACAAGATGCTGGCGGGCGAGAACGTCAAGGAACGCCCAGCGCCCGAAGTCGAGCTCACTTCGCAGAAAATGGGCATCCACGAGTGGAGCTACGACAACGAGATCGCGCCCGATCCGCGCTACAAGGTGCCCTGGCGCGACGTCAACCAGACGTTGCGCAATATCAAGGTCGAGGTCGAGATGGGGTTCGACGTCGCCACCGCATGGAAGGAGGCGCAGCGCTGCCTGAACTGCGACGTGCAGACCGTTTTCACTGCCAAGCAGTGCATCGAGTGCGACGCCTGCGTCGACATCTGCCCGATGGACTGCATCACGTTCACCCGCAACGGCGAGGAAACGGAGCTGCGCGCCAGCCTCATGGCTCCGGCAAAGAACGAGAGCCAGGACCTGTATGTGCAGGACGGTCTCAAGACCGGGCGCGTGATGGTAAAGGACGAGGACCTGTGCCTGCACTGCGGGCTGTGCGCCGAGCGCTGTCCGACCGGAGCCTGGGACATGCAGAAGTTCCTGCTCGACATGACGCACGCGGGGCCGGGCTGCCGCACTCCGCATCGCAAGGCCGCCTAGCATGACCACTGCTGACTCCCAGTCCGTGAAACGCATCGAAGCGGTCAACGATTTCGTCGTCAAGTTTGCCAACGTCAACGGCTCGGGCTCGGCCTCCGCGAACGAGCTGTTCGCGAAGAGCTTCCTGCGCATGGGCATTCCGGTCTCGCCGCGCAATATCTTTCCGTCGAACATCCAGGGCCTGCCGACCTGGTACGAGGTGCGCGTCACCGAGCGCGGCTGGCTCGGGCGGCGCGGCGGCGTCGACCTGATGGTAGCGATGAATCCTCAGACCTGGGACCAGGATGTGAACGAGATCGAGCCTGGCGGCTATCTCTTCTACGACGACTCCAAGGCGCTGCCGGCGTCCAAGTTCCGCGGCGACGTCAATGTCATCGGCGTGCCGCTCACCGAAATCTCGAACGCCACGTATACCGATGCGCGCGAGCGGCAGCTGTTCAAGAACATCATCTACGTGGGCGCGCTCGCCGGGCTGATGAACATCGAGCCCGGCGTCATCGCCGAGCTGATCGGCGAGCAGTACAAGGGCAAGGAGAAGTTGCTCAAGCCGAACCTGACCGCGTTTCAGATGGGCTACAACTACGCCCAGGAAAAGCTCAAGGGGCGAATGGGGCTGACCGTGAAGCGCGCCTATAACGTGGGCGACAAAATCTTCATGGAAGGCAACGCGGCGGCCGCACTCGGCTGTGTCTA
>JBFKUL010000075.1:0-11695 GCA_041635755.1 Burkholderiales bacterium
CGATGATGTAGCCGCGGTCGGCGATCTTGATCGCTTGGTTGAAATTCTGCTCAGCCATCAGCACGGTGAGATCGCGGCGCTCCTTGAGCTCCTTGATCTTCGCGATCATGCGGTTGACCAGAATCGGGGCGAGGCCGACCGAGGGCTCGTCCACCAGCAGGATGCGCGGCTCCGACATGAGGGCGCGCGCGACCGCCACCATCTGCTGCTCGCCGCCGCTCATGCTGCCGGCGAGCTGCCGGCGCCGCGCCTTGAGCGCCGGGAACACCTCGAACACGAACTCGAGATTGGCGTCGAGCCGCGCGCGCGCCGCCTTGCGATAGGCGCCGAGCATCAGGTTCTCCTCGACCGAGAGCATCGGGAACAGGCGCCGGCCTTCCGGCACCAGCGCAATGCCCAGCTCGACGATTTCCTGCGGGCTCCTGCCGGCGAGGTCGATCGACTCTCCGTCGCGCTCGAAGCGGACGCGGCCGGCCGTAGGCACGACGATACCCATGATGCACTTGATGAGGGTGCTCTTGCCATTGCCGTTCGAGCCGAGCAATACCACCGATTCGCCGTGCTCGACGACGATGGACACGCCGTGCAGCACGTGCACCGAGCCGTAGCCCGCCTCGAGCGACTCGACGACGAGCTTACTCTCCAAGGTAGGCCCGCTCCACGTCCGGGTTCTTCACGATCTCGTCGGGCGTGCCCTCGGCGATCTTTTCGCCGGCGTCGAGCACCACGACGCGCTGCGAAAAGCGCATCACTGCGCGCATGATGTGCTCGATCATGATCACGGCGACACCGCGTGCATTCAGCGCCAACAGGATTTCGAGGATCTCGTCCACCTCGGCGCTGGACAGGCCGGCCATCGCCTCGTCCGAGACCAGCAACCGCGGCTTGGCTGCAAGGGCGCGCGCCAGCTCGAGCTTGCGCATGTCGACCTGTGTGAGGCCGGCGGAATTCTGATGCGCGCAGTGCTTGAGGCCGATGGATTCAAGCAACGCCATCGCTTCGTCATTAATGTGGCGGTGCTCGGCGCGACTCCACGCCGCGTACTCCAGCGGCACACGCAGATTCTCCAGCACCGTCATGCTCTTGAACGGTTTCGGAATCTGGAAACTGCGCGCCACGCCAAGACGCGCCCGCTTGTGGGGCAGCATGCGCGTGATGTCCTGGCCGTCGAAGCGGATGCTGCCCTCGTCGTTGAACAGCGCCCCGGACACGCAGTTGATGAGGGTGGTCTTGCCGGAGCCGTTCGGGCCGATCAGGCCGAGGCGCTCGCCCGGCGCGACGTGCACGTCGACGTTGTTCAGGGCGACGAAGCCGCCGAAGCGCTTGGTGAGGCCGCTCACCTCGAGCACGCGCGCGCTCATTGCTTGCGCTTCCAGTGCTTTTGCACCAACCCGACGATGCCCTGCGGCGCGAGGGTGATGAACACCACCAGCATCACGCCGACGATCAGCACGTTGAGCTCGGAAGACACCGTCACCTTGACGATCTCCTGCGTCGTGCCCACCAGCAGCGCGCCGATCACCGGGCCGATCCAGTGGCCCGTGCCGCCGATCATCGGCATGGCGATGGCGTTGACCGCGATGAACAGGTTGAACGCCGAAACCGGATCGACGAAGGTGACGAAGTAGGGGAAGGGCGCGCCGGCGACGCCCATCATCGCGCCCATCACCGTGGTCGACACGAGCTTCAGCCGCAGCGTCGGGACGCCGGCGGACTCGGCGGCGACCTCGTCGTCGCGGATCGCGGCAAGCCCGCGGCCCAGGCGCGAGGAATTGAGCACGCGGGAGATCGCCACCGCCGTCAGCGTGAGCAGCAGCATCACCATGAACAGCATCTGGATGTAGCTGTCGAACCAGAGGTGCTTCTCCGGGGTCAGCATGTACGAGCCCCGCGCGCCGCCCACGTACGGCCAGTTGGCGATGAAGGTCTCGATGACGATCGCCATGGCGAGCGTGGCGATGGCGAAGTACACGCCTTTCAGGCGCAGGGTCAGGTAGCCCAGCCCGAAGCCGACCAGGCCGCCAACCGCGCCGCCGGCCAGGATCAGCAGGGGCAGCGGCAGGGCGAGCGCCTTGTTGAGCGCCACGGTGGTGTACGCGCCCATGGCGAAGAACGCCGCGCTCCCGAAATTGACGTAGCCGGTAAAGCCGCCGAGGATGTTCCAGGCCACGGCCATCAGCGTGGCCTGAAGGATCAGGTAGAACGCGTTGTAGTAGTACTCGTTTTCCACCACCGTGGTCAGCACCAGCCCGCCGGCGAAGATCGCGGCGAGCACGCCCCAGAAGGCAGCGGATTTCATCTAGCGCCTGCCGAACAGGCCCGCGGGACGCAGCGCGAGCGTCAGGCCGAGGAAGCCGAACGCCACCGCAGGCGACCACGACGGCCCGGCGAAGGTCGACACCATGCTCTCGACCACGCCCAGGATCAGCGCGGCGATGAACATGCCCTTGATGCTGCCCATGCCGCCGAGCACGACGATGGCAAAGGCGCGCCCGATGTACAGCCGCCCCACCGACGGCTCGACTGGGCCGATGATGATGAGCAGCGCGCCGGCGATAGCGGTGGTGGCGATGCCCAGGCCGAAGGCCCACTGCTTGATGCGCACTGGATCCGCCCCCATCAGCTGCAGCGCTAGGCGGTCCTGGGCCACCGCTTGGATGGCGCGCCCCATGAAGGTGCGCGACATGAACAGGTAGATTGCGGCGGTGAGCGCCGCAGCCACCGCGAACGGCACCAGCATGCGCAGCGGAAAGTCGACGAAGCCTATGCGCCAGGACTGGCCGATGTAGTCGGCCTGCACCAGGCGGTAGTCGACCCCGTAGATCAGGATCAGCACCACCTCGATGATGAACATCACGCCGAAGAAGAACGCGAGGCCCGACAACGACTCCTGACCGGTGCGCTCGAACGCGAGGAAGTAGACCCGGTAGATCAGCGCGCCGACAAAGAAGAACACGGGCGCGGCCAGCAGGCCGATCAGGATCGGGTCGAGCCCGAAGCGGCTGTTCAGGATGTAGGCGATGTACGCGCCGACGATGATGAACGCCGGGTGCGCGATGTTGACGATGTCGAGCTGGCCGAAGACGATGGCCAGCCCGATCGCCACGGCGGCGTAGAAGCCGCCCAGCAGGATGCCTGCGACGATGGCGTTCGAGAAAAGGTCTGCCGAAATCACCGTCGCGGGCGCCTGCGGGGCGGAGCCGCCGTTACTGCTTGTACGGGAAGACGATGTCTCCCGACTTCCATTCCTTCGGATACAGCACGACGCGTTTGCCCGGCCCGGCGAACTGCTCCAGGTTGTCGTTCTGCACGTCGCGGAACTGCACCATCAGCACGCGGCTCTTGGCCCACTCGCCGTTCTTGCCGAACTTCACCTTGCCGACCACGGTATCGAAGGTCGCTTTGTGCATGTGCGCGGCGAGCTTCGCCTGATCGAGGCTCTTCACCGCGTTCACCGACTGCTCGAGTACTTGCAGGTAAGCGTAGGCGAACGGCGGCAGGTAGTGGCCGTACGGGTCCACGCCCTTGCCCTTTGCCGCTTCCTGGTACTTCGCCAGGAACTCCTTCACGCCCGGAAAATCGAGCGTGGGCTCGGGCACCCAGAAGTCGTAGTTGACGATGTTGTTCAGCAGCGGTCCGAGGTTCTTCTGGATCGAGGCGAACTGCAGTCCGACCATGCCGCCGCCGAACATCTTCACCTTCAGTCCGACCTCGTTGGCCGCCTTGACCATGCCCACCGAATCCGGCGGGTAGGAGCCAACGTACACGATGTCCGGGTTGGTCGCCTGGATGGCGCGCACGATGGGCGTGAAGTCCGTGGTCGGCGGCGGGTAAGTCTTGTCGTAGACGATCTTCAGGCCCGCGGCTTGCGCGTTCTTGCGCGCGCCTGCTGCCGCATTGAGCGCGAACTCGGCGTCCGCAGCGACGATGGCGATGGTCTTGGGCTTGGGGTTCTGCGCGGCGGCGAGCTCGAAAAAGCCCCACGACCAGTCGGTGAGCGGATTCGGCCCGGCCGGCATGATCTGGAAGTAGCGGTCGTACTTGAACTCCTCGTTGGCCGCCAGCCCGAATAGCGACGGGAACACCATCTTCTTGCGCATCACGATCGGCAGCGCCGGCGCGATCAGATTGGTGCCGTAGGCCGAGACCAGCAGGTCGACCTTGTCGACCTCGAGCAGCTTGGTGTACAGGCCCGGCACGTTGGCCGGCTGCGTGGCATCGTCGTAGTAGACGAACTCGACCTTGCGCCCGAGCAGCCCTCCCTTCTTGTTGACGTCGTCGCGCCAAATTTCCATGCCGATGAGCGCGGCCTTGCCGGCGCCGGCAAGGCCGCCGGTGAGCGCCATGCTGAAGCCGATCTTGAGCGGCTCGGCCGCCTGCGCAGCCAACGGCGCGAGCGACGCGGAAGCGGCCGCCAGTGCGATCGCACCGGCGGCGACGCCAGCGCGCATGAACGAGCGAGGATTGACCATCTCGAAGCCCTCCTTATTGGGTTCCTGCGGGTACGTCCTCTTCTCGCTTGCGCCTGGGACGTCGGGAAAAGTGTATTAGTAAATGGTCGCCTTGTATACGGCCGGCCGGGCCGCGCCTGCGCCGCTCAGCGATCCTGGGTGCGATACCAGTCAAGGATCTGCTCGCCGGTCCACAGCAGCACGCCGGGCTTCGCCTGGATGTGCTCGTAGAGCTTGTCGAGCCAGCCGATGCGGTGCGCCACCCCGGTGATATACGGATGGATGCTGATCGCCATGACCCGGGTGATCGTCTCGCTCTCGGCATAGAGCCGGTCGAATTGCGCGGCGCCCCGCCGGAGCATCTCCTCGGCGCCATGGTGCTGCAGTGCCATCATCGGGATGTCGTTGACCTCCAGCGTGTAGGGCACCGAGACGATGTCGCCCTTGGAAGTACGGACTTTCACCGGCTGGTCGTCGAGCACCCAGTCGGCGACGTACTCGATGCCCTCTTCGTGGAGGATGTCGATGGTGTCGTAGGTCTCGGTGAGCCCGGGGCTCTCCCAGCCGCGCGGCGGCTTGCCGGTGAACTGGCGGATCGCCGAGATGGTGTCCCGAATCGCCTGGCGCTGATCCTCGACGTGATGCATCGGCCGCTGGTGAAAGCCGTGCCCCATGAATTCCC
Source organism: Burkholderiales bacterium (assembly GCA_041635755.1). Classification (GTDB taxonomy): domain Bacteria; phylum Pseudomonadota; class Gammaproteobacteria; order Burkholderiales; family SG8-39; genus JBFKUL01. Next base: position 5,134 of record JBFKUL010000075.1, read on the forward strand.
AGCCCGCCTCGCGCGCGGCCTGGGCGACGGGCGGGTAGCTCATCAGCACCGCGCCATTGACCGCCATGGTCGGGATCACCTTGCGCCGCGCGAGCAGCTCGACGAAGCGCCAAAATCCCACGCGCATGCCGTACTCGTGCCAGGCCCAGTTCGGCAGATCGGGCTGCAGCGGCTGGCCCATCGGCGGCGGCAGCACGGTGCGCGGCATGTGGCGCTCGATCGACCACTCTTCGACGTTAACGATGGTCCACACGATCATGCGCGCGCCGCCCGGCAGCTTGAGCGGCGGGCGGTCAACGATCGCCGAGTAGGGGACGCGCTCGCGCGGCAGGTTTCCCTGCGTCATCGTCAGTGCCTCCCGATCGCGCGATTGAGCGCGGGCATTACCTTCGTGGCCATCAGCTCCATCGAGCGCCGCGCGAGCTTCGGCTCGGCCCAGTCGATGCCGCAGTAGAGCAGCGTGCCGAAATCTCCCGTGGTCTCACGGAACGCGAGCAGGTCATCGACCACCTTGTCGGGCGTGCCGGCAATGACCAGGGTCTCGACCACGCGGTCGAGCGTCACCTCGGCCTCGGGCGTGTCCTTCGCGGGCTTGAACAGGTTGATGCGCCCGGCACGCACCAGCTTGAAGAACAGCTGCTTGTAGTAGAAGCGATACGGACTTTTCTCACCGTAACCGTATTCTCGAGCCGTAGCGGCGTCGTCGGCAACGAACACGGTCTTTGCGACGCGCCAGTTCGTCGGATCGGCCTTGCGCCCAACGGCGGCGCAGCCCTCGGCATACTTGCCCCAGTGCGACTTCACCCACTGGGGCAGCAGAAAGTTGGCCGAGATCGGGTCCCAGCCGCGCTTCGCGGCCTCCGTGACGCCGCCCGAGAAGGGCTCGACCGCCGTGACGACGATGGGCGGGTGCGGCTTCTGGTAGGGCTTCGGGATGACGCCCTGGCCGATGTTCGTGATCATCGTTTTCTCGGTCGAGATGTTCCAGAACTGGCCGCGGATGTTGTACGGCGGCTCGCCCGCCCAGATCGCGATCATGTGGTTGATGCACTCGACGAACATTGCCTTGCGGTCCTTGCCCATGGTCTCAAACGCTTCCCAGTCCGAGGGCAGGCCGCCGGGGCTGATGCCGACGATCAGGCGCCCCTCGAGCAGGTTGTCGAGCATCGACACGGTGGCGGCGAGCTGCAGCGGGTGGCCGTTCGGCAGGTTGAGCGTGCCGGTGCCGAGCGTGATGCTCTTCGTGTCGTGCGCGAGGCTCGCGAGAAAGGTTGCGCAGCTGGTGACCGATTCGGCGATATCGGTCACGTGCTCGCCGACGAACGCCTCACAGAAGCCCAGACGATCGGCGAGCAGGATCGCTTCGCGGTCCTCCTTGAGCGTCTGGACGTAGGCGCGCTGCGGCGGATGCAGCGGCATCGTGAAGTAGCCGAGCTTCACGTGCTCCTCCCTTTTTTGCGTTGTGGCCGATGATAAGCTAGCGGCGCGACCGTGTCGAAAACGCGGCATTGCACGAAGGAGGACGAGATGGACTATCGCGAAACACTGCGCCGCACCCGCGTCTCGCGCAAGAACATGCTCAAACGCGTCGCGCGCTTTCACAAGCTGAAAGGCTCCGACGGCGGGCTGCCCGATAGCCGGTACCCGGGCTGCGAGCGCATTCTGTACAACGTGATCGGTTTCCAGCCGCCCAAGAACGAGAACCAGGGCGGCGTCACCTCGCCGGTCGGCGACAAGGCGTCGCGCCTCGCGGCGATCAAGATTTCGGAGGGCTTCAACCTGGGCTATTGCCGCGCACTCCCCGGGCGCGGACCGATGTTCCACAACCATGACACCAACGAGACGTTCATCGCCATGACCGGCACCTGGCGCGCGAGCTGGGAGAATCCGCGCGGCAGGATCGAGCATGTCGATCTCAAGCCGCTCGACGTCGTCTCGTTCCCGCCGGGCGTCTCGCGGCGCTTCATGAACGTCACGCGCGGCTCGAAGCGCAAGCACTCGATCCTGATGTTCGTGATCGGCGGCGACGCGCCGCGCGCCGAGTTCACCGCCGAGGCGGTGCGCGAGCTCGCGCAGCACGGCTACTGGTCGCCGGAGACCCCGCCCGCGCGAGCGCGATCGGCGAAGAAGCGCCGCGCCAAAGCCCGGCGCCGAACCGGCTAGGCGCCGGCCCTGGTCAGCTGCGCGCGATACCCAGCGGCGCCGGAGCCAGCTCGATGATGCGATCGAGCAGGCGCTCGTAGTCGTCGCCGGATTCGATGCCCGCCAGCGGATCGTGATGCGCGGCCCATTCGGCGTTCAGTTCGGCCCACTCCGCATTGCCCAGCACGCGCTGCGCGATCGGCATGATCTCCTGCTCTTCCTTGCGCATGTGCTCGCGGTAGCCCGCCACGAAGCGCGTCAGCGCCTCGCGCAGCGCCTCGAACTCGGCTGCGCCGCCCTGCTCGTAGCGCACGAGCGCCTGCTCGAGAGACCGGATCGCCTGCTCGCCTTGCTCATGGTCGCGCGCGAGCGCCTTGAGCACATGATCCGCATCGTGCGTGCGGCGGCGGATCGCGGCGAACAGGTAGCGCTCCTCCTTCGGGTGATGCACGCGCTCCGGGAATACGTCGAGGTAGTACAGCATCGCGCGCAGCAGCTTGGGGTCGAGGTTGCGGCCTTGCGGGCCCGCGTTGCGCATCACCTGCGTCATGGCGTGCAGCACCGCGGCGATCGAGCGATGCTCGTTCCACAGCGCGTCGAGAAGATTCTTCATGCTCCGCACCTCCGGCAACGAGTGGCCCCATGGTCCTCCGCGCGCATCCCGGAAGATTTGACCGAAGTCAAACCGGGGGCAAAGGGATGCTGAAGGTCGCCGTCGTGGGCCTGGGCTGGTGGGGCCGCATCATCGTCGAGCGCCTGCGCGGTCACTCCGGCCTGCGCGTGGTGATGGGTGTCGACGTCGCGCCCGCACCGCACGAAGCTTTTGCACGCGAGCAAAGGATCGAGTTGCGCCCCCGCCTCGAGGACGCGCTCGCCGATGCGCGCGTCGAGGCGGTGGTGCTCTGTACGCCGCACTCGCAGCATTGCGCCCAGATCGTCGCCGCCGCGCGCGCACGCAAGCACGTGTTCTGCGAAAAACCCCTCTGCCTCACGCGCGCCGAGGTGCTGGAGGCGGTCGGCGCCTGCGATGCGCAAGGGATCGCGCTCGCGGTCGGCCACGAGCGGCGTTTCGAGCCGCCGATCCAGGACCTGTTCGGCGCGCTGCGCGCAGGCACGCTCGGCACGCCGCTGCAGGTCGAGGCGAATTTCAGCCAGGACAAGTTTCTCGCGCTCGATCCGTCCAATTGGCGGCTTTCGGCACGCGAAGCGCCGGCCGGCCCGCTCACGGCGACCGGCATCCACCTGCTCGATCTTTCGATCGGCGTGTTCGGACCCGCCGAAAGCGCTTACGCGAGCGTACGCCAGCTTGGCAGCAGGCTTGCAAACGGCGACACGCTGGCGGTGCTGCTCGGCTTCAAGCGCGGCGGCCATGCACTGGTGAGTGCAATGCTCGCGACGCCGTTCGTAGGGCGCTTCGCGGTGTATGGCAACCAGGGCTGGATCGAGGTGCGCGACAAGACCCATCCCGAGTCGCCAGAGGGCTGGGTCATGACAACTTGCCTGCGCGGCGAGCGCGCGCAGTCCAAGGACTATCCGCCGTCACCCGCAGTGGTCGCGAACCTGGAAGCCTTCGCCGAGGCGGCGCGCGGCGGCCGCCCGTACCCGGTGCCGCGCGAGCAGATGATTGCCAACGTTTGCGCGCTCGAGGCGGTGGTGAAGTCGACGCGCAGCGGGCGCGTCGAGCCGGTGGAGAACGAGCGTCGCCTATGATGCCGCGACCGATCACGCCGACCGCGTCGCGCGCCATGCCGTGCTCAGTCCGGCAACTCTGAAGCGATGACCTGTGGGCGCCGCCCCGCGCCCTCGGCGCCGGCAAAATTGAGCTCGACCTTCAGTCCGTTCGGATCGAACAGAAACAGCTGGTACAGGCCCTGGTCGTCGACGCGCCGCTCGTTGAAGGCGATCCCGAGCGACGCGAAGTGCGCGATCGTCTCGGCGAGCCCGCTGCAGCGGAACGCGATGTGGTCGATGACGCCGCTGCCGTGCAGCGCATCCGATTGCTGACCGACGTAGCGCTTGCGGTTCTCCGACACCGCGGCGCCACCCTGGGTCACGTGAATCACGTCGCGATCGCCTGCGTACAGCCAGCGCACCGGAAACTTGAAATCGGGCGAGGGTCCAATGCGCAGGCCGAGCACCTTCACGTACCACTCGCAGGTTCGCTCGATGTCTTGCGTCTGCAGCAGGAAGTGCTCGAGGTGGCTGATCGTCATGGCCGCCGTCCTTCCGCGCTTGGCCAGGCGGCGTCGAGCTTCGGCAGGCCCTTGAAGTCGTAGCGCCCCGGACCCTGCACGATCAGGAACTGGCATATCTCGCCGACGACGTTGACCGCAGTGTGCGGCTCGCGCGCCGGCACGTTATGACGCGCGAGTGGCTGCATGCGCGTGACGCGGTCGGGATTCACCTGCCGGATCTCGAAGCTGCCGCGCAGGCAGATGAACAGGTCGTCGTTGTCCGGGTGCAGGTGCCAGGGTACGCATTCGCCCGGCGCGAGCGTCAGGTCGATGACGCGCAGCTCGGGCGTCTCGGCAAGCACCCGCGTCTGCGTGATGGTGTACTCGCTGTCCCAGGGTCGGGTGATCGCTTCGCTCATCGCAGGCCCTCCTCGCGCGTCACTCGACAGGCAGGAAGCCCTCGACCGAGAGATAGCGCTCGCCAGTATCGTAGTTGAAGCCGAGCACCTTGGCGCCCTTGGGAAGCTCGGTGAGCTTCTGAGCGATCGCGGCGAGTGTGGCGCCCGAGGAAATGCCGACCAGCATGCCTTCCTCGCGCGCCGCGCGGCGCGCCATCTCTTTGGCTGCGTCGGCCCCGACCGTGATGACGCCGTCGAGCAGATCGACGTGCAGGTTCTTCGGAATGAAGCCCGCGCCAATGCCCTGGATCGGGTGCGGCGTGTGCTTGCCGCCCGAGATCACCGGCGAAGCGGTCGGCTCGACCGCGAACACCTTGAGCTTCGGCCAGGCCTTCTTCAGCACCTGTGCACAGCCGGTGATGTGGCCGCCGGTGCCCACGCCGGTGATGAGCGCGTCCACGCCCTGCGGAAAGTCGGCGAGGATTTCCTTCGCCGTGGTGCGCGCGTGCACCTCGATGTTGGCCGGGTTCTCGAACTGCTGCGGAATCCAGCCCCCCGGGGTCTGCGCGAGGATTTCCTGCGCGCGCGCGATGCTGCCGGGCATGCCTTTCTCGCGCGGCGTCAGTACGAGCTTGGCACCATAGGCGAGGATCAGGCGCCGGCGCTCGACCGACATGCTGTCGGGCATCACCAGCACCAGCTTGTAACCCTTCACCGCGGCCACAATGGCGAGCCCGATACCGGTGTTGCCCGAGGTCGGCTCGATGATCGTGCCGCCGGGCTTGAGCTGGCCGCTCTTCTCGGCGGCCTCGACCATCGACAGCCCGATGCGATCCTTGATCGAGCCGCCGGGATTGGCACGCTCGGATTTGATCCACACCTCGTGCGTGTTGCCGAACAGCCGCTGCACGCGGATGTGCGGCGTGTTGCCGATGGTGGAAAGGATGGTGTCGGCTTTCATGGATTCTCCGGAGGGGATGGGGGAACGACGGCGGAACAGCGAAGGCGCATCATGGCCCTTGCGCGCCGCATTGACAAACGCACGCCCGACGTCGCCGCAGCGCACCGCGCGCAGCTGCTAGCCGTGCCGCGCGAGCTCCTTGAAAAAAGCGCGGATGCGCCGCGCGTTGGCGCCGAGATCGCTGCGCCCAACGCGCGACATCGAGCGCACATCGACGCGGCTTGCCTCGCCGAGTGGTGTGATGCGGATGACGACGTCGTCCTTGAAACCAAAGAACGGCGTCTGGTCGGTCGCCTCGATGCGCAGCGCCTGCGGGTCCGCCTCGACGATCGTCCAGCCGAGCGCGCGCGATGCGTTCTCGGCACGCGCGAATGCGACCGGCGCCGGTGCGGCGTAGGACAGCGGCACGATGTCCGGATACGCCTTGCGCTGCTCGGCCGCCACCGCTTCGCCCGCGTAGTCGGCCCCGTTCGGCGCCGCGCGCCGCACCGCGAGCAGCGCGACGAAGCGCGGCGGATCCAGAGTGTCGGTGCTGATGTCGTGAATCGGCGGAACCCGGCGCGCTTCCTGCAGCGCCATCCACGGCACGCCAAAGGTGAGCGCGCCGGCGACGATTCCGGCGAATGCCGCAAAGGCCCCGACGCGTATCCCGAGCTTCAAGTTCCAGCCGAGCGCGACGAGCGAGAGCAGCGCTCCGGCAACGCCGGTCCACGCGGCATAGCGCAGCAGCGCGAATGCAAACCGGTAATCCCACAGGCCGAAGCGATGGCCAACGCCCGAGGCGAGCGCCGCCGCGCCGGCGAGCAACGCAAATGAAGCAGCCGTAAAGGCGAAGACCTGCGCGCGACGCGGCCAGCGGCTCACCATCCGCCCCCGCCGCCGCCCCC
>JBFKUL010000076.1:0-11532 GCA_041635755.1 Burkholderiales bacterium
ATGGTGATGCCGGGGGACAACATCAAGATGGTGGTGACGCTGATTGCGCCCATTGCGATGGAGCAGGGCTTGCGCTTTGCCATCCGCGAGGGCGGGCGCACCGTGGGCGCCGGCGTCGTCGCCAAGGTCGTCGAGTAAGCGACATGCAAAGCCAACGCATCCGCATCCGTCTCAAGGCGTACGACTACCGTCTGATCGACCAGTCGGCGCTGGAGATCGTCGATACGGCCAAGCGCACCGGCGCCGTGGTCAAGGGCCCGGTGCCGCTGCCCACGCGCCGGCAGCGCTTCGATTTGCTGCGCTCACCGCATGCGGACAAGACCTCGCGCGAGCAGCTCGAGATCCGCACGCACCTGCGACTGATGGACATCATCGATCCGACCGACAAGACCGTCGATGCGCTGATGAAGCTCGACCTGCCCGCGGGCGTCGACGTCGAGATCAAGCTGCAGTAGTTTTTCGCGCCGGCGACTTTTTTTGCCGGTGCAGTGGAGTTCCCGGGACATCCGGGGTTGATTAAACAGTCCGGCCAATTGCAGCCGGCGCCTCCGGGGGCGAGGGGATGAGTACTTTCCCGCCCTCGAGCATAAGAGAGAGGTCAAGAACATGACGATAGGACTAGTCGGCCGCAAGGTCGGCATGACGCGCATCTTCACCGATGACGGCGACGCACGCCCGGTGACGGTGCTCGACGTGTCCGACAACCGGATCACGCAGATCAAGTCGCCGGACAAGGACGGCTATGCCGCGGTGCAGGTCACCTTCGGCAAGCGCCGCGCGCGCCGCGTCAACAAGGCGCTCGCCGGCCACCTCGCCAAGGCGGGAGTCGAGGCGGGCCACATGCTCAAGGAGTTCCGCGCCAAGGCCGAGGAGCTCGCCAACCTCAAGGTCGGCGGCAAGATCGGCGTCGAGCTGTTCAAGGTCGGACAGAAGGTCGACGTCTCCGGGGTCACGCTGGGCAAGGGCTTTGCCGGCGTCATCAAGCGCCACCACTTTCACTCGCAGCGCGCCACCCACGGCAACTCGATCTCGCACAACCGCCCCGGCTCGACCGGCCAGAACCAGGACCCGGGCCGCGTGTTTCCAGGCAAGCGCATGGCCGGACACCTCGGCAACGTGCGCCGTTCGGTACAGAACCTGATCGTCGTGCGGGTCGACGCGGAGCGCCAGCTGCTGCTCGTGAGCGGCGCCGTGCCCGGCTCAAGCGGTCGCGATGTCATCGTGCGCCCAGCGGTCAAGGGCTAAGGGGGCGCGATGGAACTCAAGATGCTGAACGACAAGGGCGCCGCGGGCACCTACAGCGCGTCCGATGTGCTGTTCGGGCGCGACTTCAACGAGGCGCTGGTGCACCAGATCGTGGTCGCCTATGAGGCGAACGCGCGCATGGGCACGCGCAAGCAGAAGGAGCGCAGCGAGATTGCCAAGTCGACGCGCAAGCCCTGGCGCCAGAAAGGCACCGGACGGGCGCGCGCCGGCATGGCCTCGAGTCCGCTCTGGCGCGGCGGCGGCAAGATCTTCGCCGCCAGCCCGGACGAGAACTTCTCGCACAAGGTCAATCGCAAGATGTTCCGCGCCGGCATGGCCTCGATCCTGTCGCAGCTTGCGCGCGAGGACCGGATTCGGGTGGTCGAGGAGTTCAAGGTCGATGCGCCCAAGACCAAACTGCTTGCGCAGAAGGTCAAGGCGATGGGCTTCGAAGGCGTGCTGGTCATTACCGACGAGATCGACGAGAACCTGAAGCTTTCCTCGCGCAACCTGGAGAACGTCGAGGTGATTCCGGTGCGCTACACCAATCCGGTGTCGCTGATTCGCCACCCGAACGTGCTGATGACGCGCGCCGCCTTGGCGAAGCTCGAGGAGATGCTGAAATGACCGCCACCATCAAGTACAACCCGGAGCGCCTGATGAACGTGGTGCTCGCGCCGGTGGTCTCGGAAAAGAGCACCATGCTCGCCGACAAGAACCGCCAGTACGTGTTTCGCGTGATCGACGACGCCACCAAGCCGGAGATCAAGGCGGCGGTTGAGCTGCTGTTCAAGACCAAGGTCGACTCGGTGACAGTGTCGAACGTCAAGGGCAAGGCCAAGCGCTTCGGCCGCTTCAGCGGCCGACGGCGCAACTGGAAGAAGGCTTTCGTGTGCCTCGCGCAGGGGCAGGAAATCAATTTTGCGGCGACGGAGTAAACGATGCCATTGGTCAAAGTCAAACCCACCTCGCCGGGCCGCCGCGCCCTGGTCAAGGTCACCAGCCCGAACCTGCACAAGGGCAAGCCGCACGCGCCGCTGCTCGCCAAGCAGGCGAAGACCAACGGCCGCAACAACCAGGGCCGCATCACCATGCGGCACAAGGGCGGCGGCCACAAGCAGCATTACCGGTTCGTCGACTTCCGGCGCGACAAGGATGGCATTACGGCCAGGGTCGAGCGGCTCGAATACGACCCCAACCGCAGCGCCAACCTCGCACTGCTGCTCTACGCCGATGGCGAACGCCGCTATATGCTTGCGCCCAAGGGCGTGAGCGAGGGTGCGCAGCTCGTCTCGGGCGTCGAGGCGCCGATCAAGGCCGGCAACTCGCTGCCGCTGCGAAACATTCCGGTCGGCACCACGGTGCATTGCATCGAGATGCTGCCCGGCAAGGGCGCACAGATCGCGCGCTCGGCGGGCGCCTCGGCGCAGTTGCTGGCGCGCGAGGGGTCCTACGCCCAGCTGCGCCTGCGCTCCGGCGAAATCCGCAAGGTGCACGTGGAGTGCCGCGCCACCATCGGCGAGGTCGGCAACGAGGAGCACAACCTCGAGTCGATCGGCAAGGCGGGCCGCAAGCGCTGGCGCGGCGTGCGTCCGACGGTGCGCGGCGTCGCCATGAACCCGATCGATCACCCGCACGGTGGCGGCGAAGGCCGCACCGCGGCGGCACAGCCTCCGGTATCGCCGTGGGGCGTCCAGACCAAGGGCTACAAGACCCGTCGCAACAAGCGCACGCAGGGCATGATCGTCCGCGACCGGCGCCGGGCATAGGAAAGGCTAAGACATGGCTCGTTCAATCAAGAAGGGTCCGTTCGTGGACCTGCACCTCATGGGCAAGGTCGACAAGGCCCGCGGCTCGAACGACAAGCGCCCGATCAAGACGTGGTCGCGGCGCTCGACCGTGATGCCGGATTTCGTCGGCCTGACGATCGCCGTGCACAACGGCAAGCAACACATTCCCGTCTACGTCACCGAGAACATGGTCGGGCACAAGCTCGGCGAGTTCGCGCTGACGCGCCAGTTCAAGGGCCACTCGGCGGACCGCAAGACCGTGGGCCCGATTGGGGGCGGAACGCCCACCGGGGCGCCGGGCGCTGCCCCGGGTGCCGCGCCACCGGCTGCGGCTCCCGCCGCCGCGCCTGCTGCTGCGCCGGCCAAGAAGTAAGGAGCGGACATGGAAACGCGTGCAGTGCTTCGAGGGGCGCACATGTCGGCGCAGAAGGGCCGGCTCGTGGCGGACATGATCCGCGGCAAGCCGGTCGATCAGGCGCTCAACATTCTCGGTTTCGCGCAGCGCAAGGGCGCCGCGATTGTCAAGAAAGTCCTGGAGTCGGCGATTGCCAATGCCGAGCACAACGACGGGGCGGACATCGACGCGCTCAAGGTGAAGTCGATCACGGTCGAACGCGGCATGTTCCTCAAGCGCTTCCAGGCGCGCGCCAAGGGACGTGGTAATCGGGTGCTGAAGCACACCTGCCACATCTACATTACCGTCGGAGACTGACGAACATGATGCGGTTGCGCTCGGGAAGGGCCTGCGGCGCGCCGCGAAACGTCTGAAAAGGCAAATCAATGGGACAGAAAATCAATCCGATCGGCTTTCGGCTCGCGGTCAACAAGAACTGGAGCTCGCGCTGGTATGCGAACGGCCGCCAGTTCGCGGCGATGCTGGCCGAGGACATCAAGGTGCGCGACTTCCTGAAGCGAAAGCTCTCGCACGCCTCGGTGGGCCGGGTCGTGATCGAGCGCCCCGCCAAGGACGCGCGCATCACCATCTACTCGGCGCGGCCGGGCGTGGTGATCGGCAAGAAGGGCGAGGAGATCGAGTCGCTCAAGGCCGAGCTGCGCCGCCTGATGGGGGTGCAGCAGGTGCACGTCAACATCGAGGAAATCCGCAAGCCCGAGACCGACGCCCAGCTGATCGCCGACTCGATCGCGCAGCAGCTCGAGAAGCGCATCATGTTCCGCCGCGCCATGAAGCGCGCCATGCAGAACGCCATGCGCCTCGGCGCCCAGGGCATCAAGATCATGAGCGCCGGGCGGCTGAACGGCATCGAGATCGCGCGCACCGAGTGGTATCGCGAGGGTCGCGTGCCGCTGCATACGCTGCGCGCCGACATCGACTACGGCTTTGGCGAAGCAAAAACCACCTACGGCGTGATCGGCATCAAGGTCTGGGTCTACAAGGGCGAGGTCATGCCCAAGAGCGAGGCGCAGGCGACGCTGCCCGGATCCGCGCCCATGATTCCGGCCGATGAGCCCGCGCAACCGAAACGCGCCAAGCGGCCGGTGCCCAAGCCCGGCGCGCGCAAGTCGAGCGCCGCGGCCAAGCCGTCGGGCGAAGCACCGAAGAAGCCGGCGCGCCGCACCGCGACCAAGAAAACCGAAGGCGCTGCGGCCAAGCCCAAGACCACGGTCAAACGCACGCGCAAGACCACGGCCAAGCCGACCGAGGGCGGCGCGAAGGACGCCTCCGGCAGCTCGGGCAAGAAGGAGTAGGACATGCTTCAACCTGCACGCACCAAGTACCGCAAGCAGCAAAAGGGCCGCAATACCGGCGTCGCTACCCGAGGCAACAAGGTCTCGTTCGGCGAGTACGGATTGAAGGCGCTGACCCGCGGGCGACTCACCGCACGACAGATCGAGGCCGCTCGCCGGGCCATGTCGCGCCACATCAAGCGTGGCGGGCGCATCTGGATCCGTGTGTTCCCGGACAAGCCGGTCTCCCAGAAGCCCGCCGAGGTGCGCATGGGCAACGGCAAGGGCAATCCGGAGTACTTCGTCTGCGAGATCCGACCGGGCAAAGTCCTTTACGAGATGGACGGGGTAACCACGGCGCTCGCGCGCGAGGCCTTCGCGCTGGCAGCGGCCAAGCTTCCGTTCCGGACCGCGGTCGTGCACCGCATGCTGGGGTAAGCCATGAAAGCGACGGAACTGAGAGCCAAGAACGGCGACGAGTTGACCAAGGAGCTGAACGATCTCCTCAGGGCGCAGTTCGGCCTGCGCATGCAGAACGCGACCCAGCAGCTCGGCAACAACAGCCAGATCAAGAAGGTGCGCCGCGACATTGCGCGCGTGCGCACCGTGATGAAGGAGAAATCCGCCAAATGACGACGCAACAGACTGCCGCCGCCCCCGCAGTGGCCAAGCCGCGCATCCTGAGCGGCCGGGTGGTCAGCGACAAGATGCAGAAGACGGTGACCGTGCTGGTCGAGCGTCGCGTCAAGCACGCCGCGATCGGCAAGACCATCACCCGCTCGAAGAAATATCACGCCCATGTCGACTCTGGTGAGTACAAGGAGGGCGATCTGGTCGAGATCATCGAATGCCGGCCGCTGTCCGCGACCAAATCCTGGCGCGTCACGCGGCTGATCGAGAAGTCGAAAGCGATTTAGAGCGCGGCATCGCTTCGAAAGCCTTGCCCGGGGAAGGGTCTCGGGCTAGAATGCGCAGCTTTTTACGCTTCGGCGGGCGGCAATCCGCGGAAGCCCTGAACCCGGACGGGATCCAATACTGACCGCGTGGCAGCGCCCCGCGATCAAGTTGGATGGAGAACTGAAAAATGATTCAGATGCAGTCCATTCTGGACGTGGCCGACAATACCGGCGCGCGCTCGGTGATGTGCATCAAGGTGCTGGGCGGCTCCAAGCGCCGCTATGCCTCGATCGGCGACGTCATCAAGGTGAGCGTCAAGGACGTCGCGCCGCGCGGGCGCGTCAAGAAAGGCGAGGTTTACCACGCGGTCGTAGTGCGTACCGCCAAGGGCGTGCGCCGTTCCGACGGCTCGCTGATCCGTTTCGACTCCAACGCCGCAGTGCTGCTGACGCCCAAGCTCGAGCCGATCGGCACGCGCATTTTCGGGCCGGTGACGCGCGAGCTGCGCACCGAGCGCTTCATGAAGATCGTGTCGCTCGCGCCGGAAGTGATCTGAGGACAACCGACATGCAACGCATCCGCAAAGGCGACGAAATCGTGGTTACCGCCGGCCGGGACAAGGGCAAGCGTGGCACGGTGCTGCGCCGCATCGACGATCAGTTCGTCGTGGTCGAAGGCGTCAACCGCGTCAAGAAGCATCAGCGACCCAACCCCATGAAGGGCGTCACCGGAGGCATCGTCGACAAGGACATGCCGATCCACGTCTCCAACATCGCGCTGTTCAACCCCGCGACGCAGAAAGCCGACCGCGTAGGTTTCAAGTCCCTTGAGGACGGCCGCAAGGTGCGGGTGTTCAAGTCGAACGGCGAGCAGGTCGACGCGTAAGGCGAGCGCCATGGCCAAAAGCGAAGCGAAAGGCACCGATAAAGTGAAGGACAAGGGCAAGGCCGCAGAGCAGGGGAAGGCCGCCGACAAGGTCAAGGCCGCCGAGAAGGCGAAGTCCACCGAGAAGGCGGTGCCGGCGGAGAAGGGCAAGCCTGCGATCCCGGCGCCGCCGGCGCGGCTGCACGTGCACTACCGGGAGAAAGTGGTGCCCGAGCTCACCACGAAGTTCGGCTACAAGTCAGTGATGCAGGTGCCGCGCATTCGCAAGATCACGCTCAATATGGGCGTGGGCGAGGCGACCGGCGACAAGAAGATTCTCGAGAACGCGGTCGGCGACCTGACCAAGATCGCTGGCCAGAAGCCGGTGATCACCAAGGCGCGCAAATCGATCGCGACGTTCAAGGTGCGCGCCGGCTATCCGATCGGGTGCATGGTCACCCTGCGCGGCGCGCGCATGTACGAGTTTCTCGACCGCCTGGTGAACATCGCCATTCCGCGAATCCGCGACTTCCGCGGCATCTCGAATCGGGCGTTCGACGGCCGCGGCAACTACAACCTGGGCGTCAAGGAACAGATCATCTTCCCGGAGATCGACTACGACAAGGTCGATGCGCTGCGGGGGCTGAACATCAGCATCACCACCACCGCGAAGTCGGATGACGAGGCGCGCGCGCTGCTCGCCGCATTCCGCTTTCCGTTCAAGACCTGAGGTTCAACATGGCCAAGCTCGCACTCACGAACCGCGAAAAGAAGCGCCGCAAGACCGTCGAGAAGTTCAAGGCGCGTCGCGCGGCACTGATGGAGGTGCTGCAAAGCTCGCATGCCTCCGACGAGGACAAGGACGCCGCGCGCGAGAAGCTGCAGAGGATGCCGCGCGACGCTTCGGCGACGCGCCTGCGCAACCGCTGCGCACTGACCGGGCGCCCCCGCGGCGTGTACCGCAAGTTCGGGCTCGGGCGCAGCAAGCTGCGCGAGCTCGCCATGCGCGGCGAGGTGCCGGGCGTGATCAAGGCCAGCTGGTAAGGAGCAACAAGATGAGCATGAGCGACCCGATCGCCGACATGCTGACGCGCATCCGCAACGCGCAGCTGGTCGGCCACGCCGAGGTCCTGATTCCCGCCTCTCACCTGAAGGCCGCCATTGCCCAGGTGCTGAAGGACGAAGGGTATATCGACGAGTTCGCGGTGCGCGAGACGACGGGCAGGCCCGTGCTTGCGATCAGCCTCAAGTACTACGCCGGGCGGCCGGTGATCGAGCGCATCGAGCGCGTCTCGAAGCCCGGGCTACGCGTCTACAAGGGCCGCAACGACATTCCGCGGGTGATGAACGGGCTGGGCGTGGCGATTCTTTCGACTTCGCACGGCGTGATGACCGATCGCAAGGCGCGCGACACCGGCGTCGGCGGCGAAGTGCTCTGCATCGTGGCCTAGGGAGGAAACGATGTCCCGCATCGCCAAGTATCCGATTCCGCTGCCCAAAGGCGTCGAGGTCAACGTCGCCGCGGGCCAGATTTCGGTCAAGGGGCCTCTTGGCACCCTGACCCGGCAGGCGGACCCGAATGTCGCGGTAGAGAAAAAGGGCGAGCAGCTCGAGTGCAAGGCGCTCGGCAACTCGCGCCATGCCAACGCCATGTCGGGCACGATGCGCGCGCTGGTGGCCAACATGGTGTCCGGCGTGAGCAAGGGTTTCGAGCGGCGCCTCGCGCTGGTCGGGGTCGGCTACCGCGCGCAGGCGCAGGGCGACAAGCTCAACCTCACGCTTGGCTTTTCGCACCCCGTGGTGCATCAGATGCCCAAGGGGGTCAAGGTCGCGACGCCAACGCAAACCGAGATCGTGATCACCGGATTGGACAAGCAGCTCGTCGGCCAGGTGGCCGCCGAGGTCCGCGCCTACCGCTCGCCCGAGCCTTACAAGGGCAAGGGAGTGCGCTACCTCAACGAAGTCGTCGTCTTGAAAGAGACGAAGAAGAAGTAACGGGACCAGGCCATGATCGACAAGAATCCAGCACGCCTGCGCCGAGCGCGCCAGACCCGGCTCAAGATCCGCGAGCTCGAGGCGGTGCGGCTCGCCGTGCACCGCACGAACAGCCACATCTACGCACAGATCGTCGCGTCCGACGGGCAGAAAGTGCTTGTCAGCGCATCGAGCGCGGAGAAGGAAGTGCGCGCAAAGCTGAAGAACGGCAGCAACATCAAGGCCGCCGAGATCATCGGCCAGCGCATCGCCGAGAAGGCGAAGGCCGCTGGCATCGAGAAGGTCGCGTTCGACCGCTCGGGCTACCGGTATCACGGGCGCGTGAAAGCGCTCGCCGAGGCCGCGCGCTCGGGCGGCCTCAAGTTCTAACGTAACGGGGCGAAACCGAATGGCGAAGATGCAACCCAGGATGCAGCAGTCGCAGGAGCGCTCCGACGGCCTGCGCGAGAAAATGGTGTCGGTCAACCGCGTCACCAAGGTGGTGAAGGGAGGGCGCGTGCTCGGCTTTGCGGCGCTGGCGGTGGTCGGCGACGGCGACGGCGGCGTCGGCATGGGCAAGGGCAAGGCGCGCGAAGTTCCGGTCGCGGTGCAGAAGGCGATGGAAGAGGCGCGCCGCAAGCTCTTCAAGGTGAAGCTCAAGAGCGGCACGCTGCACCATGCCGTGACTGGGCGCCACGGCTCGGCCAAAGTGCTGATGCAGCCCGCCTCGCAGGGCACCGGCATCATTGCCGGCGGTCCGATGCGCGCGGTATTCGAAGTCATGGGCGTGACCAACATCCTTGCCAAATGCTTCGGCTCGACCAACCCATACAACGTGGTGCGCGCGACGTTGAATGGACTGCAGGCCATGAATACGCCGGCCGAGATCGCCGCCAAGCGCGGCAAGAAAGTCGAAGAAATCGTTTCGTGAGCCCGGTCATGGCGGACAAGAAAATCAAGGTCAGGCTCATCAAGGGGCTGGCGGGCTGCAAGGAGACGCACCGCGCGACCGTGCGCGGACTGGGGCTCCGGCGCCTGAACCATACGGTCGAGCTCGCCGATACGCCGGCGGTGCGCGGCATGATCAACAAGGTCTACTACCTGATCCAGGTGGTGAACTGAAGCGAGGCGGCAGATGCGACTCAACACATTGAAACCCGCTCCCGGGTCCAAGCAATCGCGGCGCCGTGTCGGGCGCGGCGTCGGCTCCGGCCTGGGCAAGACCGCGGGCCGCGGCCACAAGGGCCAGCATGCGCGCTCGGGCGGATACCACAAGATCGGCTTCGAGGGCGGACAGATGCCGCTGCACCGGCGCCTGCCCAAGCGCGGCTTCACCTCGCTCACGCGCAACGACTGTGCCGAGGTCCGGACCGGCGAGCTCGAAAAGCTCGGCGCCGCGGAGATCGACCTGAAAGCGCTCAAGGCAGCACGCATCGTGCCGCACGACGCGCTGGCGGCGAAGGTGATTCTCTCGGGCAAGCTCACGCGCAAAGTGACGCTCAAGGGCCTCAAGGCGTCGAAAGGCGCTCGCGCCGCGATCGAGTCGGCGGGCGGCAAAGTCGAAGACGCGCCTGCCGGCAAGGCCGAAGGCGCGCCGAAACCGGCCGCGGCCTAACCGAGGTTCAGAGAGGGCATTTTCTTGGCCACCGCGCTTCCCAACGTCGGCAAGACGGGCCGCTACGGCGATCTGAGGCGCAGGCTGCTGTTCCTGCTGCTCGCGCTCGTCGTGTTCCGCATCGGGGCGCATATCCCGGTGCCGGGCATCGACCCGAACGTGCTTGCCGATCTATTCCAGGGTCAGCAAGGCGGCATTCTCGGCATGTTCAATATGTTCTCGGGCGGAGCGCTGTCGCGCTTCACGATCTTCGCCCTGGGCATCATGCCGTACATTTCGGCCTCGATCATCATGCAGTTGATGAGCACCGTGTCGCCGCACCTCGACGCGCTGCGCAAGGAAGGCGAATCGGGGCGGCGCAAGATCACGCAGTACACGCGCTACGGCACGGTGTTTCTGTCGCTGTTCCAGGCGACCGGCATTTCGGTGGCGCTCGAGGCGCAGGCAGGCCTGGTGCTCGAGCCGGGGCTCATGTTCCGCGTCACCACCATCACCACGCTGGTGACAGGCACCATGTTCCTCATGTGGCTCGGCGAGCAGATTACCGAGCGCGGCTTGGGCAACGGCATCTCGATCATCATCTTCGCCGGAATCGCGGCGGGTCTGCCGACCGCCATCGCCGGCACCCTCGAGCTGGTGCGTACGGGCGCAATCCACCCGCTGACTGCGCTGCTGATCGGCGTCGCGGTGCTTCTGGTCACTGCCTTCGTCTGCTTCGTCGAGCGGGGCCAGCGCAAGATCCTGGTCAACTACGCCAAGCGCCAGGTCGGCAATCGCGTCTACGGCGGGCAAAGCTCGCATCTGCCCTTCAAGCTCAACATGGCAGGCGTAATTCCACCGATCTTTGCCAGCTCGCTGATCCTGTTTCCGGCCACGCTGCTGGGCTGGTTCGGCTCGGCCGAAGGCATGCTGTGGCTACGCGACATCGCCGGCACGCTTACGCCGGGGCAGCCGATCTACGTGCTGTTCTATGCCGCGATGATCATCTTCTTCTGCTTCTTCTACACGGCATTGCAGTACAGCCCGAAGGAGACGGCGGATAACCTGAAGAAGTCCGGCGCCTTTGTGCCGGGCATCCGGCCGGGCGACCAGACGGCGCGCTACCTCGAGCGAATCCTTACCCGGCTGACCCTTGCGGGGGCGACCTACGTCACGGCGGTGTGTCTGCTGCCCGAGTTCCTGATTCTAAAGTGGAATGTGCCGTTCTATTTTGGCGGCACCTCGCTGCTGATCATCGTGGTGGTGACCATGGATTTCATGTCGCAGGTCCAGGCCTACGTCATGACGCACCAATACGAAAGCTTGCTGCGCAAGGCGAACTTCAAGGGCGGGTTGCCGGTGCGCTGAGCGCTGGGGCGGCGAGGGCGAAAAAGGAGCAGTGACATGAAAGTGATGGCATCGGTGAAGAAAATCTGCCGCAAATGCAAGATCGTGCGGCGCAAAGGCGTGGTGCGCGTGATC